>JAYVDT010000409.1:0-30494 GCA_043749265.1 Rhodanobacteraceae bacterium
GTGATGATTCAGGACCTTTGATCGCATAACTTCAACTTTTACATCTGAAGATTTGCTGAATCGCAGCTTTGGAGAGCGACGAACCGAAACGCGGAAAGCGGTAGTTGAGAGGCTCTCGATAACCAATTAAGAATCTACAGACCTGAAGGTATGTGTCTGGGCTACTCACGAGTGGCGGACTTCAAGGATCTATCCGTGCAGCGTGGAGATGATCGGCGCGTGTGTGCCCCGTACCACCAATATCAGCGTGTTAGTACACTCAACCCATTAGGATTCGGAATGGCGGGATCGCGCAGTTTCGAAAGGCTACCCTAATTTTGATTCCCGCCGCGAACCTACTGATGCAAGGAGAATCCAGGCGGCAACGCTGCCTCAAGATTGATTTGTTCTCCGTTGATGGGGTGGTGGAATTTCAGAAAATGGGCGTGCAGGAAATATCCTCCCTCGCCGGGGAGGCCGGGGAGATTGTCAAGAGGCTGGCCGGTCGAGCCGTACAGAGGATCGCCTACCAGAGGATGACCGATGGATGCTAGATGGATCCTGATTTGATGAGGGCGGCCTGAATTTAGGCTTACCTCAAATGTTGTGGTGCTTGTAGTGCGTGAGATCACCTTCGCCAATGACTTCGACGGTTTGCCACTTAGGTTGGCGGCCCACACGGAACCGATGAGCGGGTGCGGGACAAGGCCGATGGGTGTGAGAATTTCGTAGGCGTCGTAGATTGCATTGCCTTGAGCCAGCGCTCGGTAGATTTTTTGAATTCTGGGTGTGTTCCAGTTTGCGGATAATTGCGATGCCGCCTGCGGCGTTTTGGCGAAGAGCACGATGCCGGTAGTGGCTCGGCCCAACCGATGGACAGGGTTTGCATTCGGGGTTTGCTTTTGCACCAGGCGCAGGAGGGTGTTTTCCATGAAGCCGCCACCGGGAAGGGTGGGCAGCCCACCGGGTTTGTTGACGGCCAACAGATGGGCGTCACTAAACAGGATTTCGAAGTGTTGAGGAGTGTCGGGTTCGATCCAGGGTGGACGGTTCCAGACAAGACTTTGGCCTGGAGTGAGCGATTCGCCTCCGGTGGCGGTGACGCCGTTTACGGTAACTTCGTGGTTGTTCAGTTTTTGTTGCCAGGCTTGTGAGGTTGAGTGTGTGTAAAGGCTTTCCAAGTGGGAGAGCAGGGTTTGTCCTTCATACTTGCTGTCGATGATTGTGGTGTAGGCATAGCCCTGGTTGAGCATGTGGCTTGAGTGTAAGCTATGCCAGCTGCGGCAGAAGTTGCTGTGTTTCGAGCGTCACTGGATGTAGGCAGCAAAAGCTCTCAATGCGTTCAGCGTGGGGAGTAAGACTCCGCGCGGACCAAGGGTAACCCGAAAGTAGGAATCCAAAGCGGCTTTGGATGCTTCAGTCACACATAAGGTCGAGGTGGGTGCGTTCGCCGAAAAGCGGAAGTCCGGCTGTAGTACGCACTTTCAACGCCGCCCTGTGATCGCGATCAGCGGATCGCTCTCGGAGCCGTCCCGCAGCACCATTATGTTGATGTCGCGAAAGCCGGCACGCTCCAGGTAGAGGCGCACCAAATCGGAATGCCCGCGAGCGTCGAGCGACCGCCAGATCGCCACCGCCTTCGTTGGGAAGCAGCGGTTGGAGAAGCTGACGATGACAGGCGCGCCAGGCCGCAGAACCCGCAAGATCTCAGCGAATACCTCCAAGGGACGCTGTAGATACTGAACTCCGACACAGCATAGGGCGGAATCGCAGCTGTCGGCCGCTAGCGGCAGAATGGGGTTGCGGTTCAGATCCTGCACAAAGCTTCGGTTCAACCGGGGGTTGGTTCTGAGCTCCTCGGCGTTCATGCCCTGGCCGATCACCTCAGCGAAGACCACCTCCGGCGGCAGATGGCTGACCCAACTCGACATCAGATCCAGCACCACGCCTCCGGACGGTAAGATGGTCTGATAAAAAGCTGTAAGGGCGCGAGTCGCGGTAGTGTCGATGTGGGTGACCAATCGGGCCGGCACGTAGAAGTCGGCGTCGTCGCCGCAGTCCTCCTTGCGGAAGACGCCGGGTGGGAGCCCGAGCAGGCGATCGTTTATCTCTGCCATTGGTATTTGTCATTCCTCATAAGACCGCCTCCATCTATTCAATAAGATCTACCGGGTTTTCCAATTCGTGACGCACAGCGTCACGAATTGGGCTGAACACATAACAGAATGCTCCTGCGGAGAGAGAACGAACCAGCCCAAAAGTGGCATATGCGAGAAGCGGCGTATAGCTACTGGATGACACTTGCGCTTGAGAGACAGATTAGCATCCTGTCCACCGAGCGACTACTTGGCGAAGCTTGCCGCGCAGGCGACGCCAAAACGATCCACACATACACCGCTGGAGGTTCAGTGAGGTGGATGAACCTCTCACTCACCGACCACGCCGGCTACTCCTCGGCACCGTCTGAGGGATCGTCTGCGGCGGTGACCTTCGAGAGCCGTTTGATGCTGGCATGGATTTCGGCGATCCGGTGCTTGAAGCTGTTGCCCTCGACGTCTTCAGTCTTCTTGCGGTACTTGAGTGTGCCTTCGAGCGTTACGAGCTGGAGATTTCTGGCGAACTTTGATAAGTTGCTCGAGGCTTAGACGCGATTCCATTCGGGGGGTTCGTATTCGCCCTTTTCGTTCTTCCAGTTCTCCTGGATAGCGATGTTGAGGACGACGTACTCGTGATTGTTTTGAGTGGTCTTGGCTTCTGCATTCTGTCCGAGTCGGACGATGAGGATGATCTTGTTGAACATGCTGCTGTTTGTCTCTGTTTTCTTCTGGTTTGTCCGCTGTATGCGCCACTTGCTTGCCCAACGGGTGTGTCATCGCGATTCTCTCCCTTGGCGACTGGACGGAAGCTTCGGAAGGGGACCCAAGGTTGCCTGGGGGGAGGAGTCCACATCTCGAAGAGCGCGTAGAGGGTTCAGGGAAAGAGAGCATGCGTCCGCCTTTCCTGGGACGCAGAAGAACGGACATTCACTAACCCATCCCTATTGCAAGACCCAATCTTTCGCCTTGGTCGTGGTTCTCCTGATGTAGGAGGCACGCTTGGAATGACCGGGATCACGCGAGAAGTAGTCCTCTTCGACGGCATGTTGGATCCGGTTGTCGGCCATGCTCTTAGCGAAAGCGGCTACACAGAGGGCGATGTCCGCGCGGCGGGACGGTCCTGGTACTTGCTGGAGATCCGGAAGCGTTCGAGCGATAGGCTGGATAGGCTAATACCTCTTTGAGGAAAAAGAGACCGTTCGAGTTTCTTTGCTTCACGCTTCTGCTCCCGCACCTGGTAGGGCAGTCCAATCACTTGCTGGAAAGCGTCTGCCTTGAGGTACCGCTGTCCAGAGTGGCTACATAGCCAAATGAACAAAAAACCCCCATCCGGCTTGCGGTGCTTGGGTTTGCAATGGTGAAGTCGGGAGGCCGTCCAATGCGCCTCCAGTCGGCAGCGCTCGGGTCTGCGTTATATCGAGCGGCAAGGGTCTGAGTGGCCAGCATTCCGAGTAATTTGGGGAAAACTGTCTGGTGCTTGAGCGATGCCTGGAAGCTGCCAGCATTTGCCTCGACGGCGGCGCTCGGCGAAAAGCCGTCTGCCGCGAGCGAGATCTTGGAGAGATCGTCGAGGGCAGTGTAGCGATACTCCCCTGACGAACGGATGTAGATGTGAAAACCTCGCGCGTTGCTGACTTGAGCAAAGCGAGCTTTGCAAGCACGTCCGATGCGGGTATGGAGTAGTTGACGCTGAACAATTTACGCTGCCGGTGATGTTTTCGGTGTTTTACGACTAGTCAGATGGCCACGCCTATGGGCCGCGAGGATGGAATCGCGGTCGGCAATGCGCTTGGAGATGCATGGCGCAGGGTGGACCATCGGATGGTTTCTTGTGCGATCTTCACTGATCCCCAAGTTGGTGCTGTCGGCCTGACCGATCAAGAGGCGAACGCAGAGGGCTACACCTGCGAGTGTCGTACGATTCTGATTTCTCTTCGCGCATCCTGATCGTCTCCGACTCCTACTCTAGGGATTAGGCAGTTCGACCGGGAGACGTTGCGTCTCGTCAGGGTCAAGCCATCGGGCATAGTCTTTAGGATGCAGCATGACGAGCATACGCGGATGAATTCGCGTCTTCAGTTCATTGGCCGCTATTGGCAGGACTGTAAACGACTGGAGTCAATGGCCTCGTTCATCTTTAAAAGCAGATCACGACGAAGCTGGAGCTAAAGCAGATCGGCGCAACCTGCGACTGGTAGGGAAGGGAGATTTTTTCGCAGGCTGAGTTCTGTCAGCAGCATGTGAGGTGCTGTGAGCGCAGCAAGACCAATGAAGACCAACTGTATGACCTTCTTCGAGTAAAGGGATTCCGGCAAGACGATCCATAAGCCGATTCCGAGTACGAGCGTTGCGAGAACGGTCGGTGCAGCGGAACGAGCGATATCTTGAATTCCTCCCAAGCCTAGCGTGCGTGCCGTTTGCATAAGGTGTCTGGGGCTATGCAACAGGCAAAAGTAACAAACAAAGAACAAGAGCGGTGGTAGAAAAAACCCGCCTGCGACTACGGTCGATAACTCCAATAGATTCGAGATACGGAATTTGGATCGAGAGCTTGCTGCTAGAAGGGCGGCTACGATCCCAACTACTGCGAGAACTTGCGACGCGGTCACGATTTGGTGTGCAATGGACGCGCCTAGCTGCTTATAAATCTCCTCTACCTTATCGGCTTTGAATAAAGTTGAAACGCAAACAATTGATATGCCAAATGCACTTTTCCCCCAAGGTATGCAGCGGCCATCCCAATCGCTGCCAAAGTGGTACGCGGAGATGATTAGAAAGCCCACAAGCGCTGCGTTTGGAGTGATAAACCAGACCATCGCGCAAAGAGCCGCCATACTTGTATACAAAAGCAGAAAGCCGATCATTGAGAAAGACTGCCGTGCGCCCCAAAGTTGCTTTGCCACGAACGGATCAAGAGCACCATGGGGAAGACCGAGAATCACCACCCCAGCCACCAAGAGAACCAAGAGCAGCGGCGTTCCCGGGCTGATACCCTTAAAAGACGCGAGGATAAGTAGCAGTGTCAGAGACGGAAATAACCTGCTGAACAGGGATTCTGTAACGAGTTGTCGCGACTGCGGCCCGGTAGAACGGGCCCTCACGGGACACCTGCGCCCGATAACGATTGCAGTGCTGCTAGAGAGAAGTCGATCCAGGGTAAGCTGCGAATAACCGGCCAGTAGTCCGCAATTCGTGGTTGCCCACTCAAGAACCGAACCAGCGCGTCGGGCTCAGTGTGCTTGAAGAGACTGCAAAAAATGGCCGCGCCCGATGAATCTCTTTGCTGTAGCGCCCGAAGGAAGATATCGTCCATAAAGTCGAGAGTACGGTTGCGCAAGGGCGGCACAGGCGCTTCACCCGCCAGCAGGCTGCCACAGCAGGCATCTGCCCAGCGCTGGATCGAATGGAATGCGTAGCCGGTGGATGCGCGCATGCTGCCACCGGCCGTACCTGCCAGGATGATCGACCCAGCCCGATGTAGCTTTTTGGTTACAGAACTCATAGGCAGCGATCCTGATTCTCGTCTTCCCAAACACCAGTTCTGCCCCGCATTTTTACCGACCCATTCCAGCAATTGTTGCTCTATCTTCGTCTCTTCTCCATATTCCTTTGAGAAGCGAGTCCATTCGCACAGATAGGCATCGTCACCAAGTGGCAGCACGTAGATAAACTGGACGGCGCTCGTGCCGGGCAGTTGAAAGTCCATCAAAACCGGGGAATCGCCGATTCGCTCCGCCAGTGTTTGACTCCCGTGAACGACGTAACCGACAAAATTCTGCCAAAGCGACGGTGGCCTCAATGCAGTCACGCTAGGCCGCGTATCCACCAGCCATCTCGAAGAAAATATACTGCCATCTGGTAACGCTATGTTGACCGAACCAACTTGCTCAAAGACACTCGCCACGTGGGTTGCCATCCTAATTGAGACGTTGGCGCTGTTCCGGATCACGCGGCAGGACTCCGCATAAAAGCGATCGGCGGGAATCATCTCGTACGGATAGCGATTGCTGCTTCGCTCGATCGTCTCCTGGTTAGTGGTAATTCGCCATCTCGGCCATGCGGCGACGGCGCACCCCTGGTAAGGATGCGACGCAGTCCTCCAACCGCACCAAGTCCGGTCTTCTTCATAGTGTTCCCGGCCTTCCAAAACCAACACGCGCAACGTGGACGGTGACGCAGCGAGTCGAGAGGCGAGACTGAGACCGGCACAGCCGCCCCCCAGGATGATCAGGTCCGCGTCCAGATGGATCGAAGGGGCACTCATACTAGCCCCGGCAAGCCGCAGAGTGCATCGTGAAATCGGGTGAGGTCGCCCAGGGAGCGCATTTCTTCAAGCCCGGACTGGCCGGTAAGAACGGAGACGGCTATGCGCACTTTTGAAAGCATGGGTACGACCACGCGGCCACGGCTGCAATCGCAACCCTGATGCCGAAGGTCGACACCGATCTCACGATAAATAGCTGCCGCAATCCGAATTCCATTTCGAGCTTGTGCAGGTATGGCATCGAAGCCCGGAACCGCTGCCGCATAGAAGATATCCGCAAGTGCGAGAACGCGTCGAATACCGTCCGCCAATTTTGCGCGCATCTTGGCGTCATCTTTCGACAGGTCGATAATTTGCAGAGGAGTGAGGTGATTTACCCACAGGCCGGGCAGATAGCGCCTGCCCAGCGTCGCATCTTCGACCACGTCGCGCGCAATGTTTGTAAGCTGCATTGCAATTCCTAGGTCGATGGCCTGAAGCCTCGCCCCGGGTGAATTTACCCCAAGGACTCCGCACATCATCAACCCCACCGTGCCCGCGGCCCCATAGCAGTAACGGATCAAACTGGATTCGTCCAGTATCTCGGCTGGGCCTTCGGCATCCGCTAGCAATGTGTCGAGAAGAAAAGCAGCAGCACGCAGATCGAGACCAGTTCTCGATGCCAGATGGAGGATCTCCGCGAGGAGCGGGTCTTGCGAATTGCCCGAGATCAGATCTTTACGGATCTGTTCTAAATGCTGAATCGGGTCTCGGCTTGGTCCCGACGCCGTTGCTTGATCTGCCACATCGTCTAGATTGCGGCAGAAGGAGTAAAGAATGGCAGCATCGGTCGCCATTTGTTTCGGCAGAAATAAACTCGCAAACCAGAACGTTTTGCCATTCCTCCTAATTGAGACACGAGCATTTTGTTCAATTAGGCCAGTCATGCGTCCACTGCCGGAGAAATCATACGGTCAACCACCCGCGCGCTGCTCAGTACGCCTGGCAATCCTGCTCCTGGATGCGTACCGGCTCCGACTAGGTAGAGATTGCGAATCCCCTCCGACCGGTTATGAAAACGGAACCATGCAGATTGGCGAAAGATTGGCGCGACGGAAAAACCCGCACCGTTCACGCTCAAGTAGCGGCTTTTAAAATCGTTTGGCGTCATGTGGAAACGACCTGTGATGCAATCACGAAGGCCCGGCATCATGGTCTCATCAAGTGCCTGGATGATGGAGTCCCCATACTGTTCTGCCGTCGCCTCCCAGTCAATGTCGGCCTGAAGGTTCGGCACCGGTGCTAATACATAATAGGAGTCGCAACCCTCAGGAGCAAAGCTGGGGTCCGTTGCGGTTGGGCGGTGAACATAGAGAGAAAAGTCGGTCCCGAGATAATGTTTGTGAAAGATATCCTGCAGCAGCTCCCGATAACGATCACCGAACCAAATAGTATGGTGCGCAACGTCTGGAAATGTGCGAGTCGTGCCGAAGTAGAGCACAAAAAGACCCATGGAGTAACTTGCGGCCTTAAGTTTTAGTTTTGGCACAATGGGAGCGCTTCGAACCATGCTGGAATAAAGGAATGCAGGATCCGCATCCGAGACGACAATATCGGCGTTGAGGTTTTCTCCTGACTCCAGCAGGACACCCGAGGCCGCCCCGTTTACCACCGTGACTTCTGTCACAGTCTCCTGCAGCCGGATCACGATACCTTGCTCCGTCATCAGTTTTCCAAGTGCATCCACCAAGGCCCCAGTACCGCCCATGGCGAAAAGAATGCCCCACTTCCGCTCCAGATAGTGAATGAGCGAGTAAATACTGGTCGTATCGAAGGGATTTCCGCCGACCAGCAGAGGGGATACAGACAGTGCGCGACGCAGCCACGGATGCCGGATATGGCGAGCGACCTGTTGCCAAACTGTTCGATAGCTCCCGAGCGAAATGAGCTGCGGTAGCAGCGAAACCATCGTGCCGAAATGGTGAAAGGGCATGTCTGCGAGTTGCTCGAATCCCACGGCAAAGATCTTCTTCGATTCGGCTACCAGATCTAGATATCCTTGACAATCCTCCGGACAGAACTTGGAAATCTCGGCGAGAGTATCTTCCACTGTTCCACCGTAGTTGAAGTAGGTGCCGTCGGGAAATCGAAAGCGGTACCAGGGATCAAGTGGGACAAGTTGCACATGATCTTCAAGTTTTTGACCGAATAACGCGAACAGTTCTTCGAAGAGGAATGGTGCGGTAATGACGGTAGGTCCTGCATCATGACGGAACCCATCTCGATGAAAGACCTGGGCCCGTCCCCCAAGACGCTCGCAACGGTCGACCAGCGTAACGTGATAGCCTTTGGCCCGCAAGCGCAGCGCAACGGCGATCCCACCAAATCCTGCACCGATTACGACTGCCCTACCCGACATATTGCAAGTTTCCAGTCTTCGCAGAGAAATTCCTTGAATTGGCTTCAATATCCTTGAGCATTTTTCTAGCGTGGCTGACCAGCACAGCCGAACAGTCCCGTGGAAGCTCTATCGCCTGTTCAATGCTCTGTTGCAGTAGTTCGACAGCTCGCTCGGCAGCCAAGGCGCGCGCGTGATTGAGGTCAAGTGCGTCGCTGTCGCGGAGTACAGACAAAACATTCAACGCTCCAACCTGTTGGTCCTGTGAGTAATCTTCCAGATCGTCTATGATCTGGTACGCCACAGCGAAAGACTCGGTTACCCGCTGCGCCAAGGCCATTGAGGAGCAGTGTCCACCGACCATCAAGGGAAGATGAAGGGGCAGCGTGAGTAAAGACGCAGACTTGTTGATCGCTACCGCCTCGTAGGCCGCCAAGGTCACCGGCATAGCATTCTTCTCGGTCCCCTGCGAGACGATGACAGACTTGGTAAGACGAAAGGCAAGTTGAATGGACGGTGCAATGAGGGTGGCATCGGGTAATTCCGTGAGGATTGCAAAAGCGGCGGAAAGCATCAGGTCACCAGCACAGACCGCAACAGTCTCCCCGAACAACCTCCAAACGCTCGCGACTCCTCGGCGTGAAGTCTCACGATCAAACACGTCATCCTGAACGAGGGAGGCATTATGAATAAGTTCACAAGCCGCCCCAAGGAGAACCGCAGTATCGTCAAGAAGACCCAGCTGCTGGCTTGCGTGCAGGCAGATACGCGCCCGAATGCGCCCGCCGCCCGCTCGCAAATGATGGGCTATAGCGCGCGCAACTACAGAATCGTCTCCGCGTTGGCCACACGTAACCCTCGTTATAGAACCTTCGACGAGAGCCAGTAAATGTATGGAGCGGTCCATCGTTGTATCCAAGCGCACTGTACCCAAGCGTCTACTTCGAAAGAACACGCGAAAACCTACTAGGTAGGTTCCCAATCAGAATAAAGCGGGGGAAAGGCCCAACGAGAGGCCTCCCCCCTTACAGCGAGTCGTTATAGAGCAACGAGCGCGTCCACCTTGCGGGCGTCGTACGCGTCTTGTTCGGAGTGAGACTTCTTCAGAGCAATGTTATAGATGAAAAGTCCGAACGCCGCCTTGGCCAAGACATCGGCGATAGCGTATCCAACGTTTACACCTACGACCGCCCTCGCACCGGACAGGCCGATCATCGGAAGGATAAAGACGATTGGGTAGAATATCCAAGTGACGACGGTGATGTACCGCGCCGAGCTTACCATCCCGCGAGCAGAGTCAGGTTGTAGAGCGATCGCCGACCGCAGACCCACAAAAAGTTCAAACTGAATGATAAGGAAGGGGATCATGGAGAGGGACCAAAAGAGCCAACGCGTGGAGGCTACATTCGAGATCTCACCCGGATACCCCAGGGCTACCATGATAACGGCTAGGACGGCGAGACGCGTTGCCTTTTTCGTCCCTTCATTGCCCGATAGACGCATTACCAGGATGAGTTCAGTCACGAGTAGCGGCACCGTCAGCAGCCAATCCACGTAGCGGTAAGCATCGTTGAAAGGGCGACCGGTCACTGAAACCACTCCGTTCACCACGCTGTAAGCCTGGTCCCAGCTATTGAAAATCCGGAAGTAGTGATAGCCCGCAATTAAAGTGACAAGACCTGAAACGGTCACGGCAGTTTTGTATTGCGGGGCGATCTGCGATCGGCTGAGGAAGAGAAAAATGGTCGCTGCGAACATTGCCGCCGTAACGAAGGAGAAAGAGTTGTAGACCAGGCTATATTCGCCTAAAGAAAGCTGTTCCATTGGGTATCCCTTAGATGCAGCAGAATGACGTTTATTACGCAACACCACCATAATGTGATTTGGGCTCGCGTGCGAAAAACTCTTTGAATCGAAACCATTATTGATCGTGGATTTGACCCTATGCAAAAAGTTTGAATACAAACAAGTGCAATCTCGATACACGGTGGCAAGGTTACGATCCAAAAATTGGCCTTGATACGTTGTCCGCATCCAGTGAGCGTCTTCGATGTGTGATTTCAACCCATAGTCAATCTCCCGGGAACAGGACCCAAAGTTCAGGGCGGCCCACGTTGCAATGCACCGCGCGGGAAAGAAAACCGAAACACGCCCACGAAAGATAGAGCGTGATACGGGCACTTTGCCAAGCGCCCCGCTTCCCGGTACCGCTTTGAAGAGCTTCCATTCGGTTCGTCACCGAGGGGACCGGATGGAAGACTCGCTCTATCCATCGTGAGCGATCTGGTTCGTCATCTTGCAGGCGGTCGAGATCAATCATCCCCCGTCTTATCGTTTTTTCTTCGATTCCTCTGCTCAATGCAAACCGGTCGGCTTCAAGGACACCAGGGCGGTTCAAAGTAGGAAGCAAAAGCAAGCCGACAAAAGACCAAAGCGTAAACCAGAGCCCGACATTGATCAATCCCGTGGCATTCGTCAGATTCGCACTCGGTAATTGGCTTGCCAGCGTGAAACCCACCACGTTCCAAACAACAGCGAGCCCGATGCCTCTTGCTCGGGTGCCGGTGGCAAGGACCCCAAGACGTCGGGTAACCTGCATCATCATGACATCGGCGGATAAATGTTCCAACCAGGCGGATGGCAGGATAAGTTTTTCTTTGCCTGGGAGACCGACTAGTCCGCCCACAAATGCTGGATCTGTCGATTGAAAGACAAGTATCTCCGGCTGCCTTAAATGCCTACCGGATGAATACTGCATTGAGTCCGGCGGACGGGTGGAGCTTCGTTTTAGAGCACCTACGAGCTTTGCGACCGCTAGTTGTCCTTGCAAGAGACAAAGCATAAGAATTACAAATACGCCAATGCCAACAAGGGTTCCACCTCGGCTTGCTGTCTGCAAGATGATGAATGCACACAAGCCCATGATCAATGCTTGAAAAAAGATACCTTGTAGCCACGAGCGCAGGAAAGAGGGCAGATTTGAATTTGTCCGGTGGTAGCGCCGGGGAAGTAGATAGCCACCCAACAGATCAAGAGGGAAGCTCAAAAGGATATAAATGGTCAATGTTAGAGTGATGGCACTTAGGCTCGAACTGCCACCGAGTACGCGTCGAGGGAGGTTAAACCAAAGTGCTGCCGCTGAGGCGGTTACGAAGAAGCCGACACCCGAGATTCCGAGCCACAACCGTGCTCTTGCATAAGTCATATCATCGATATTACGGCGGGTGTCCTGAATTGTAAGCATCGATCGAAGGTGCTTTGTCTGCGGACGACCCATTCGGTCAGACGCGTTTAAATTGGTCCAGAAGCTCGAAACGATTTCCTCTTTACGGATTCACTCGGGCATCGACTCAGTGCGGGAGTTGCGCCCTTTGGCTCTGCATTCAGAACTCGCGTTCTGCATACTCGGAATTTTTGCCTCCTCCCGCTCCCCAGGCTCCAGGTTCATTTTAAAAAACCACACACGCTGCATTGAGCGTGACTGTGAACGTCACGATCAGAGCGTGCTCGGCATCGCGGCGATCTGAACGTTGTAAGCCAGCGAAATGCCTCCGGAGATTAGCATGAAGCCCACCTCCGGTTCTGGGTGATGGCGTAGCTTGTCGATGGCTGCCTGTCCGGGGGATGGATTGATTGTGGCTTGCTGCTCGGCGGCAGCGGACTGCTGCCATGCCATCCGGGTTTGGGCGCAGAGTGTCGCGGTCACGGAAGCTATCTCCGTTGGCGACCGCGCGGAACTTGCTGAGCAGAAGATAGGATCTACCTGATTCTCTAGGCGCTGAATCTCTTTCGCGTAGCGAACAGCGCGGCGCTGGCACAAAGGGCTTTTGCCGAGGCCAATTCCTTTGCGAAGCAGCGTATTGCTTTTGGCAAACCGATCATCGGGTATCCAATCCTTAGTAGCGGTTGGAGGATCGTCTGCAGGGGCTCCGCGCAGCATCTACACTAGGCTGGCAAGCGATGAGTCTGCTCGATAAAGTGTGGCAGGAAAAGCCCCACACTAAATGAGCGATCATCTGTTCCGGTTGGTAGCTTACCTAGCGAAATGCTGGACTGCAGAGTTTGCAGTGCAGACCGCAAAATGGGCGATGGAAGTCCACGGTCGCGTGGGTGTCCTGGCGGATTTTTACATGAAACGTTGGCTCGGCGCGGCAATGATCCCCGCCATCCAGAAGGGATCCTTGCATTGCTAGATGCTGGACGGGCTTGAAATCAAGTAACACAAGAGCGCGCACCGGTTGTTACTGTTCCAGCCTCTCCGTGGCATAGCACCGGAGGCCGATTTGTGCGAGGTGGAAGCGAGCGCGCAGCGACAACTTATGGTGCCTGGAGTAGCGAGGGAAGCGACTGTGGAGACAGTTTTCAAGAATTTGGCTTTTTTACCGCAGACGCTCTCAGACGCCGAATCAGGATCAGTAGTCGATTGAGTTGCGAAGCACAACCCTTGTAGGATGCAGTAACTGGACGGTGATTAACATCGCGGGAATAAGAAACGCCAGCGACCCAATCACCCACATGATCACGGCTCCAAGTACCTGATCATCCAGGGCTGGGATGTGGAAGGCATTCGGATGTTCGACATAATAACCGTAGACCGGACGCCCGTAAAATGAAAGAAATGCCGACAACAGTGTGTTAACGACGTCAGCCGAAATGAGATAAATCAGGATGCCCCAGTTACGCTGGTGCATTGACGCCGGCCACGGCCGCAGAATGCACCACCAGAAGAGAATCGATGTGCTTAAGAAGCAAAGGTGCTCCACCGCGTGCCATCCTTCATGGTCGAGCGCGAAACAATAAGGCCCGGGAACATGCCACGCCAGGAACGTGATGTTCATCGCGAGCCATGCGACCAGCGGCGTTACCAACCAGTGCCCAAAGCGCCGCAGAAAAACGATCCGCAGCAGCGGACCAACGATGAAGCGCAGCACCACCGCTGGCAGCCCACGCAGCAACGGCACGACCGGCAATCCCATCAGCAGCAGCGGAGGCACCGCCGACATCAGCAGCAGATGCTCAACCATATGCGCGCTCAGCAAGGCGTCAGCAAAGCCATCCATCGGAGAACCAATCGCAAGCCATAGCACGCCCAACCCCGACACAAACGAGGCTAGCCGAAGGCCCGTGAACTGCTTTGAACGCGTCCTGCGAATCTTCCACCACCCACGCACATACGCGATTGCGGTCACTGCGATCGAAAGAGTGAGCCAAATTGGCAGCCTCCACTCATTCAGGATGTCTTGCACGGCCTCATTCATGCGCTAACGTTTGGCCCCGCTCGGAGCGAGCGCATGATCTCCCGGCGCCTGCATCTCGCTCATGTTGACAAGCTTTCGTGAAGCGTCGATCGCGGGCGGAAGATCATTGCCACGCAACGTCCCCAGAAAGCGTACCAGCGCCTTCGTCTCGGATGGATTCAGAGCGTTGCCGTAAGCTGGCATGTTGCCGCCACCCTGCAGCACCTGACGGATAATCTGATCCTCCGTCAGGCGTGTCGCAATTGAGTCGAGAGCCGGCCCCCGCTGTCCTCCCGTCCCGTCCAGCATGTGGCAATTCCGGCACTGCTTGTCCTGCAGCACTAGCGCACCTTGCCGTTCCAGTGGCGTTCGATTGTGCAGATACTTCACTGGAATCGGGCTGCTCGTCCACGCATTCATGATCGGACTCCACGGTGCATACGTGCCCAGATGCGTGAAGATTCCCAGTGTTACTGCGATCACAGAAACCATCAGAACAGCCACAGGTCGCCGAGCCCAGTGCCGTTCGCCTTCACTCGCAAAGATCGGCAGGACCAGCAATCCGGCAATGCTCAGCACCGGCACCACAAGCATGACCGGGGTCTCAATCGATGTGGGCAGAAACGCGAGCACAGCGTAAATCCAAAGAAACGCGTAATCCGGCTTCGGCGCGGTTTGAATGATCGTTGGATCAGGCGGTCCGCCGGGGCCAAACGGTCCGAAGAAGAAAGCGCAAGCCATGACAGAAAACATGATCGCGGCTGCAAACACGGCGTCTTTCCAAGCCGCATCGGGAACGAATGGAATGCCCGTCTTCTCCGTAAGCTCGTTGTATTCCTGCTGGTAGGTCGCTTTGCTTACGAGGCGGCCCGGCATCGGCCATTCGCTCACGCCGTGGAACAGCGTCATCCAGACGTGAACACCAACTCCCGCAATCAAGAGGCCCGGAATGACGAACACATGAAGTGTAAAAAATCGCGAGAGTGTCGCGCCGCCAATAATCGGCCCACCGAGCATCATGTGAACGATTGGCGCCCCAATGAATGGAACACGACTTGCGATGGATGCCCCGATTCCCAGGCCCCAGTATGCATCCTGATCGAAGCGAAGTACTTGGCCTGTGAATGCCATGCCCATCGTCAACAGCAGGAGAAAGACGCCGACGATCCACGTGAGCTCACGTGGAAACTTATAAGCCCCGAAAAGAAAGACCTGGACCATGTGCAGGATCACAATGGCGATCATGAAGTCCGAGCCCCACCCATGTAGCGCTCGCAGATACCAGCCCAGCGCAACATTGTGGTCTAGGAACCGGAGGCTGCTCCAAGCCTCGCTTGCGGAAGGACTGTAGACGAGCGCAAGCAGAATTCCCGTCATCACCTGCATGATCAGCAAGACCGTCGCAGCACTTCCAAAGACGTAGAGCCAACTCGCGTTGTTGGAAGGCGTCGGATGTATTGCCGCATCACTTATGGGTTTGATAAGACCAAGCCTGGTTTCAAGCCATTCATAAGCATGCATCGCCACATCAGTGGCGCTCTTTTTCAGGTCTGCCATGGGCTGGGCCTCGTGGGGGTGGCGGGAGGTTGTATCTGGATCAGCGGCTTTTCCTTGCAGGAGGCCTGTGTAGCGAGGGTCGGCATATTTCCTGCATGAATCAAAAGCGCGTCGCCATCAAGCTTAGTTTGATACTCAAAGAGACCTCGCTCGGGAGGTCCTGCAGCGCGCGTACCATCCTGGTAGTACGCGCCGCCGTGACAAGGACACATAAATAGTTTCGACTGTGCAAACCATCGCACCGGGCAGCCAAGGTGAGCACAGTTCACCGCGAACACCTGGAACTTGCTAACAGAAACTCTCCGGACCCAGCACGCGACTTTGGCGGTGTCCCCATCCCCGAAGCTGGTCGCCGGACTTTGAAAGTCCGTGAGTCTCGTCTCGCCTACGGGGAAGTCAACCGTCGGTCCGAGATTTACCCACGCACCATCATCAGACTTCTTCTTTTCCGTAGGACTCAGCAAGTATCCGACTAGCGGGACCGCAAGCACTGTCCCAACCGCCGCATTCAACAACATTGACAGCTTGAAGAGAAAAGTTCGACGCGAATGGGCCGCGGCTTTTGCTTCGGGCGGAAGGCTGTCGTTACTGGATTCGCCCGGATGTTTCAACAATTCGCTCATGCAATTCTTCTCCGCTTGTGGTGGTTCAGTTACGGGTGCTGAGAGTACGGCTGGCCTGGGGCTGCGACGCGAAACGAAACCATCCAAGCGACGGTGTCAGTGACTTCCTTATCCGTCATCGCTCGCGATTCTGACGCCGGCAAATCAGCACGCCAGTCCGGCATCCCCATCTCTGGCGCTCCAGCGATGATTGTGCTGCGCAATCCCTGGTCACTCACCAATGCAAGATATGCAGGATCGATAATCGAACTGTTCCGGTTGGTTTTATCCGTGGGCGCCACTCCATTTTCGCCATGGCACGAGGCACAAAAAGTATTGAACGCAATCTGACCCTGCGCCGCATCGCCCTTGCCTGAACTCGCGTAAGGAAGCAGCGTGACTCCTGCCAGAGCATTCAAATTGCCCCAAGCCTCGGTCATGCCCCGGGCCAGCACGGCGACCTGGGCTTCAGTCAACATCCCCCCGGATTTCTTGCCGAACGCTGGCATAAGCGTTCCCGGCAGCCCATTCGCAGTTACACGCTGTAAGTTATCCATCCCCGCCGTCGCGAGATAAATGGGGTTGGCAAGTGAGATCGCCGAACCGTTTTTACCGTTTTCTCCATGGCAGCCAGCGCAGTTCTGCTTATAGAGCGTTTTGAAGTCCAGCACCTGTTCTGGTCGAACGGTCGCAGCGTCAAACAGCTTTGGTTTGCCGGGCGCCGACATGCAGCCAGAATTGGCCAGCCATAAAAAACCGATGAGAAGTGTGAAGGTAAGAGAGCTTCGATTCATTCGGGCAGGTCCCTCTTCTCGGAGTCGTCAGGCATCTGCTCCGAAGTGATATGAACGCCTGCACGAACCGCGAACGGCAAAGCTCGAAACTGTGGAGTACGAACCTTGACCTGTAGATTGACAACATAACCGCACACCAAACCGAACGCTATCTGCGAGATCACAAACCAAAACCAGTCAATTCGTTGGTTAAGAATTGGGCTGACGATTCCCAGTGCTGAATGCAAAATCCCCGTAAACAAAAGCGGCACAACAAAACCCGCCGTTACGATTGGGTAGCGCGGATACATCGGTAGCATTGCCCCGTACAGAAGGCCCACCAGGAGCGACGTAGCTCCATGGATTCCAATCGCAGCGAGCAAACCCTGCAAATGAAACTGGCTCAGGAAGGCATCGCTCGCCCCAGCCCAACTTACGAAGCCTCCAGCCGCAAGCAGGTTTAATGCATACCAAATGCTGTGATATCGGATAACGCTGAACATCGTTGCCGGAATAACCATGGCAATGCCACCCGCAATGCCGCCCTTAATTCCCGTGCTGATGTGGAAGGTTTCGATCGGCAACAACTTGCGGTGCATGTCGCTCACGGGTAAACGATCTACCAGCTTTCGCGAACTGAAGATTTCAACCGTATGAACAACCACAGGAACATTGATGTGGTTCTCCTGCGGGAGCACTTCACGGAACCAGCCGATGCCTCCGCTTACGGCAAGCAGTAAGCCTAACAACCCTACGAACTCGTTTGTCACCAATCCGGTACTGATCAACGCAATCCCGAGCGAGAGCACCATTGGCCATACGGTTGGTGTCGGCAGCTGGACTACTTTGTTGTGACCGTATTCCTGATCCTTATACATATCTGCTCCAGTCGAATCTTCGCGGCGGAAAGTCATCTGCCAAGGACATAGACCACCAGGAAAACAACGACCCACACCCCATCCACAAAGTGCCAATACAATGAAAGCACTTCAAGTCGCTCCACGTGCTTGCCCATGATCGAACCGGCGAGCGAGAACGTGAGCGCCAGCGCCAGCATGAAAAGACCTACAACCACATGGGTTGCGTGCAACCCAACGAGCGAATAGTAAGTTGTTCCAAACAGGTTTGTTTGAATCGTCAACCCATCGTGATAAATCATGTGATACCACTCGTAAGCTGTGCTGGCCATGAATATGCCGCCGAGTAGTAACGTCGAAGCAAGCCACAACGAGCACATATTCCGCTTGCCTGCCTGCAGAGCCGAAACCGCAAAGTGAACCGTTCCACTGCTGGAAAGCAGACACACCGTCGCAAAGTAGGGCATCGTTAGAACTTCACGTGGAGTTGGCCCGGAGATACTCTTGCCGATATAGAAGATATAGGCCACTACAAAGATGATGAAGATGGCCGATTCAGCCATGATGAGGCATGCCATTCCCACGACTCCGCGAGAGGGTAACTTCCATTCTGAAATCGAATTCTGTGGAATGACAGCGACTTCGCTCATCAATTGTTCCTCCTTTTATTCGTAGGCACTGTCAGGATCTTCAGGGTGTTTGAGATCCCACAATGGCCGGCGGCTCTCTACGCTGGGTATAACGGCGAAGTTATAAGCAGGTGGGGGCGAAGTTGTGGACCACTCCAGAGTCCATGCATCCCACGGGTCTGCGCCGGCAATCGGTCCCCTAAAATAAGACCAGATCAGGTTATAGACAAACAACAGCGTAGCCACCGTCTGAATTACCGCACCAGATGAAACAAGGAGATTCCATATCATCCATCCGCGGTCTGCTTCGTAGGTATAAACACGCCGGGGCATACCGAGGATGCCAGGGATATGCATAAGGTCAAACGTCAAATGAAAGCCAATCAGAAAAAGCCAGAAGTGCCAAGAGCCAAGTTTTTCACTCAGCATCCGACCCGTCATCTTTGGATACCAATAGTAGAAAGCGGAGAAGAGCATGAATAGAATCGAACCCACTAACACGTAATGGAAGTGAGCCACCACAAAATACGAGTTCCCCAACTGCCAATCAAACGGTGCCGTGCCCAGCATGATCCCCGTTAAACCAGCGGCAAGAAATTGAAACAGAAAACCGACGGCGAACTTCATAGAAGCCGTAAAGTGGATCTTTCCACCCCAGATCGTCGCCAACCAGTTGAATACCTTGATCCCGGTCGGTACAGCCACCACCATAGTGGATAGAACGAAGAAGCTATTTGCTCCTGGTCCGAGCCCGACAGTAAACATGTGGTGTGCCCACACACTCAGACTTACAAACCCAATTCCAACAGAAGCCGCCACCATTGCGGGATAACCAAAGATTGCTTTTCGCGAAAAAATTGGGATAATTTCATTCGCAAAAGCAA
Organism: Rhodanobacteraceae bacterium; assembly: GCA_043749265.1. GTDB lineage: Bacteria > Acidobacteriota > Terriglobia > Terriglobales > Acidobacteriaceae > Edaphobacter. The sequence continues at coordinate 19,256 of JAYVDT010000409.1, forward strand.
ACGCAGGCAAGACGAGCACGTAAACTTCCGGATGTCCAAAGATCCAGAAGAAGTGCATCCACAGCACAGCCGAGCCACCCGCCTGCGTGTCAAAAAAATGAGCGCCAACATATCGATCAAGCATGAGCATGATCTGTGCAGCGGTAAGCGGACTTACCACGACAAAGACCATCGTTGCCATCACCGTATATAGCCAAACGAGAAGCGGCATCCGGCTCAGCTTCATTCCTGGGCAGCGCATGCACAATGACGTCGAAACGATGTTGACCGCGGTAGCGATGCTTCCCACGCCGCTCAACAGAATTGCAAGAGTCCAGTAATCGGTGCTGTGACCTGGAGAGAATGCATGCGCTGTAAGCGGCGCGTAAGCCCACCATCCAACGTCCGGCGCACTGCCTGCTCCTGAGAGACCGGGTGCGCCAAGATAGCTGAAGTAGAGTAGGAATCCGCCGAAAGCTGAGATCCAGAAGCCAAATGCGTTCAGCCTTGGAAACGCCATATCGCGCGCCCCAATCATAAGTGGAATCAGGTAATTCCCAAAGCCAAAAAGAATCGGCATCCCGACGAAGAACACCATCGTCGTTCCATGCATCGTGAAGAGTTGATTGAATACCTGCGGCGATACAAAGTGGTTGTTCGGAATCGCAAGCTGGATGCGTATCAGGATCGCTTCAAAACCGCCGATGACAAGAAACAGCAAAGCGTAGCCGATATACATCAACCCGATTTTCTTGTGGTCTACCGTCGTCACCCATTCGTGCAGTATCTGCAGTGCCGATGGTGTGGGCCCGCTTGTAGTCGTCCGATCTAGGACTACAGTTACCGGAGTTTGCGTTGCCATAGCTAGAACTCCCTCGTCAGCCTTACTTGAGTGTCGTCAGATACGCTGTGACGGCATCCAGATCTTGGTCATTGAGATGCATCGGGGGCATCAGCACACCCGGCTTAAAAATTGTTGGATCGGCGATAAACGCACGTAGATTTGCTGGGGTATTGGGCATAGAGCCAGATAGAAAAGTCTGCCGGCTACCAATGTGAGTCAGATTCGGACCGAAGCGGCCGTCGGCAATCGTGCCCGCCACGGTATGACAGTTGATGCAAGCGTTGTGCAGGAAGACCGCCTGTCCTCCACCCACACTTGCATCCTGTACCGAGGTCTTTTTTTGTCCTGCGATCCAAGCTTCAAACTGGTCCGGTGTGTCGGCATAAACGCGAAGCAACATCTTGGCGTGCTGTGCCCCGCAAAACTGTGCGCACTGCCCCAGGTACAACCCTGGAGTCGACGGATCGATCCACATCGTGTTAATTCTGTTTGGGATCACATCCATCTTGCCCGCCAAACGAGGAATCCAAAAACTGTGATTCGTGTCGGCGGAAGACATAGTCAGGTATGTCGGAGTCGGATGCTGTTTGTCGCTCACCGGAATGTGCAGCTCGTTTGCAGTCACAACACCATACTTCGGATACTGGTACTCCCACCAGAACTGGTGACCGATCACCGTGACATCCAGCGCATCGTCCGGCTTTTGCGCGTGTTCCGTCGTGTAAATTACGCGCGCCGTTGCGAGGAACAGCATTAGCACGATTAGGATCGGGACTACCGTCCACGACAACTCGATCTGATTGCTGCCGTAGATCTGCGCGGGCTCCTGTGCCGCATGCTTGTCAGTAGGTCGATGTCGAAATCGGATCAACGCATAAAGCAGCAGCCCGCCAACCAGTAGGAAGATGCTCAGCGTGACGCTGAGCACCAGCAGCGAAAGTCCGAACACCGAGTGCGCCGGAGTTCCGTCGGGCGAGAAGATGCTCGTCGGTCCATGAACCACGTTGGGAAAGCTTCGAGCGACAGCACCGGAAGTCCAATCAATCGAGCCCATGTTTCTCCACAAATCACCCCAGAGAGCAATTACAAGGTCTTCGTGATTTGTACGCTATGCCACAGCGATTAGCAACACGCACTCAGAAACCCATTGGGCCCTCGTATATAATTTCCGAGCTTGAACCGACAACGCGGTGTAGTTTACTCTTACTAAGCTTCGTGGCGATGTATCTTCCAGCTCAGGTACTTCGAAGCCGCCTCGTTCACGGACTCTGCGACCGTCGCAAAGTTGGCCGCGACGTGATGCTCGAAGCCGTTCTCGCAGATAAACCGAAGCAGATGCTGCATCCTTGGTATCTCGACAACGCCTGCGCCGCCAAACGTATTTAGTGGGTCGTCAGTAAACTTGCCTTCTCCCACATAGCCCGTGATCCGCCCCTGAAAGTCATCAGTTGAGAAGCGCGCAAACGTCATCGCTCCCGCCTTCACCGTCCCGTCCAAAGTTCCGTAGGTGTTCTCCTTGCCAACAGTCCCGGCGATGATCTGCTGGAAGTCCATCTTCACTTCCTTGAAGAAATGTTTCGGCAGATTCGAGCAGTGGAAACAAACTGCCTTATCTGGATTGTCTCCGTAATTATTGTTCCAATCCAGCAACGCGCTGGGGGTCTCGCTCGCGAGGGTCAGCGCGTACATTGAAAGCGTGCCCATGGTATCTGTCTCGCAGGCTGAGGGCAATAAATTCTCGCTCATCATGCTCATCACCGTGCAGGGAACTACTCCGAAATACTCCTCCATGGAAGTCCAGCACTGCACCGAACTGACCGTCAGGTCGTTGGCTTTCATCCACCCATCGATGATCGTTCCAAGCTTTGACATCTTCAGCAGCGCCGCTTCCGGGACGTTGCCCGTCGGAATATACCGCTTGATGGTCGCAAGCTTTTCCTGGACTGCATCGTCATGATCCGGGGTGCGCTCGATCCGGCCAAACACCTCGCTCAGGTCCAGCGTCTCCACCGTAATGCCGCTCCTCTCCAGCAGTTTTTCGGAGTAGCGCACCGTATTAAAAGCAGTAGGCCGGGCACCAATTGCGCCCAACCGCAGATTCTTCATCCCCTTCACCACCCGGCAGATCGAAGAGAATTGCACCAGGTCCGCCTTGAACTCTATGGAATCTGGAGCCTCTGTATGGAGCCGCGTCAATGTGTAGGGAATCCCGTATTGCTTCAGGTTGTTGCAGATCGACATCTTCCCGCAAAAGCTATCGCGACGGAACGCAATTGTCATCTTGCCCGCGTGATCCGGTGTCGCCTGGATCAAGATCGGTACCTGTAGATTCGCAAGCCGTAAGGTGTCCGCGAGGCCGCGCTCTTCACCAAAATTGGGGAGCGTGATGATAATGCCGTCGATTTCTGCTGCATGTTTCTTGAATAACGCCGCACACTTCTTGGCATCTTCGTAAGTCTCAACTGCGCCGTGCGCCGTCTCTTCCGGGGTCAGCACGATCGGCTTGATGCCCGCCGCCTCCAGCGCTGCAATCATCTCAAGACGTCCGCTCGTCGCAAGGTGGCTGGGGAAGAAGCCACGGTTGCCAACCACAATACCCATCGTCATCTGCTTAGCCATACACGTTCTCCGTAAGTCAAAGTTGCAAAAAGTTGAGTTGCCCGGTAGCTTGCTTATTTCCTGCCGGGACGAAAACGAACCGCGTAGATGCCGCCGAAGAGCGTAAGCACTACACCCCACCAGAACGTCGGTTCCAGTCGCGCCAGTATGGTGTCTGGCTGATGGCCAAAGTGCTCATACGTGCCCTGTGCAATCAGGACAATGCCGTAAACCAGCATCAAGCCACCGCAGAAGAACCAGATTGAAAGCGGCACTTTTCCCGGTGAAACGATCGCATCCTGCGGCGGATGAGAATGTTCTTCAACCATAACGTGAGGCTTGTCGTCTTGCATAAAAGGCTCCTGCTTGCTGTTAGAAGAACACGATATTAAGAATGAAGAAGACAGTGATCACAATGATCGCCCAGAAGATGGGCTTCTCAAACAGGGAAGTAGCCCCATCATCCGGCACCGGCGTAACTCCATAAACAAGCCCCGCCAGTTGCTCTCGCGGCATTGCCTTGCCCATCATGCTCACCACAATCGTAACGACGACGCAAATGAGCCAACTCCAAAGGGCGCGGTAAAGATTTTCCGCCATCGGCTGTGCGTCGGGGCTCATTGCCACGTAGCGGAGGGCCCTACCATGCGTAACCTGCACCCAGGTAAACATTGCGATCGACGAGGCAGTACCCACCAGTAGTCCCGAGAATCCACCGGCTTTGGTCGCCCGCTTCCACATCATCCCCAGGATGACCGTGCCAAACAGCGGTGCGATAAAGAAGCTGAACAGCGCCTGCACATAATCCATAATCGAAGCCGCACCCATCACCAGGTACGCCGTCCCAATCGACACCAGCATCCCGATCACCGTCGACCAGCGACCCATTGCAACATAGTGGCTATCAGAGCCCCGCTTGTTGATGAAAGCCCCGTAGATATCGTAGGTCCACACCGTTGAGAAGGCGCTGACATTGCCTGCCATCCCACTCATGAAACCAGCCACCAGCGCTGTAATGCCAAGTCCCAGCAGACCGGGCCCGCAATAGCGAATCAGCATCAGCGGAAGCACATCGTCGTAACTGCGCTCGCCGGTTGTCTTTGCCACATTCGCCGCAACCAGGTGATACAAAGGTGTGCCATCTGCGTTATGCAGACCCAACGCAATCAGGCCCGGAAGAATAACGATCAGCGGAACCGCCATTTTGAACGCCGCTCCAATCACCGGAGCCATCTTCGCCGATCGCAGATTATTCGCGCTTAGGACCCGCTGCACTACGAGGAAGTCGGTCGTCCAATAACCAAAACTAATAACGAAGCCGAGCCCAAACACGATGCCGGTCCAATGGACTCCCATTGGATTGTCCTTGAAGCCCCCAAGCGTGGTCCAAAGATGTGTGTAGTTCGGATTGCCGACGTTGTTTGCAATTTGCGCCTTCAGGTTCGTCCACCCGCCGGCTTCAATCAAGCCGAGGATCGGAATCATCGCCGCGCCAGCCCAGATCAACACAAACTGCAGTACCTCGTTGATGATCGCTGAACGCAAACCGCCCAACATCACATACAGAGCCACCGTCCCCGCGCCCACCCAGATCGAGAACGTGATGTTCCACCCAAGGACCGTCTGCATCACCACGGCCATGGCATACATGTTCACGCCGCTCATCAAAATCGTCATCAATGCAAATGACACCGCACTGAGTGCACGTGCGCCTTCACCAAATCGCAGATGCAGATATCCAGGCACCGAGTGTGTTTTAGATATGTAATAGAACGGCATCATCACGATGCCGAGAAAAAGCATTGCCGGAATCGCGCCGATCCAATACCAGTGCGTTGCCAACATTCCATACTGATACGCCGCGCCGGCCCAGCCCATCAGTTCCAGTGATCCCAGATTTGCAGAGACAAAACTCAGACCTGCAATCCACGCCGTCATCTCACGACCAGCAAGAAAGAACTCCTCGCTGGTGTTTGTCTGACCCTTTACGTAGAAGCCAATAAAGACGACAAGCGCAAAGTAAAGCACCAGGATCAGCACATCCACCGGTGCCAGATGAGTCAGTTGCTTACTTGCCAAAAAGAGTCCCAATGCTGCAACTGTCATATTTCCTCAGCTTTCTACAATCACATGCCCAGCAGTTGCTCGTGCATCCTATCGCTGCTGCCCATAAGTAGCTTTTGATCCGTGCTTCCTGAAGTAGTGCCTATCCAGCAATGCCTGTGAAACTGGCTGCGCCCCCGGGTTGAGCAACAGAGTGCTCAGCGCCATCGTCGCCACGTTTTCCAACACAATCGCATTGTGCGCCGCATCATGTGCGCTTACGCCCCAGCAAAAAGGGGCATGTCCACGAACCAGTACGGCTGGCACCGCGAGCGGGTCAATCCCCACAAACCTACGCGTAATGGCGCGACCGGTGTTGAGCACATAGTCGCTGGCAATCTCCGCATTACATAACTCCTCCGTCACCGGCACCGGCCCGTAAAAATAATCGGCATGTGTCGTGCCGAACGGCGGAATCTCCGTGCCCGCCTGCGCCCAGGACGTCGCCACCGTAGAGTGCGTATGAACGATCCCGCCGATCCCCGCAAATGTCCTGTAAAGATGAAGATGAGTATCCAGATCGGACGACGGCCGAAGCGACCCCGAGGCAACTTTGCCCTCTAGATCGCACACCACCATCTGTTCCGGCGTCAGACTCAGATAGTCCACACCGCTAGGCTTGATCACTACGAGACCCGAATCGCGGTCTATGCCACTCGCATTACCAAAGCTGAAAAGCACAAGACCATGCTTCACAATCTCAAGATTTGCGTCGAGCACCTGTTCGCGTAAACGTAAGATGGCTGCGGGAAATTGTGAAGAGTAGTCTTTCATTGATGCTGTCCACTCTACATTGCCAATCCCGTCGCAATAAAGATCAAAAGCACGCAACGTAAAAAAGGCTTATCTAGATGAGGTTTTTTTCCCGCGACCGACCAGATGCACAACCCTCTACCCTTTCACGGGTCACGGCCAAACAGAAAGAGTGACGTCCCACAAAGAGCATGCATCTCTATCTCAAGCAATCTTCGTCGTGTACCGAACTACCAGGCTCGAGAAAAATCTGGCCCCGGCTTCGTCTCATCGCGTAGCCGAGCGTCCACACCCGCCCGCACTTCAATAAGCCTTCCAAACAACCAGATCAGATCCGATAGCCGATTGAGGAACGCGATAACATCTGCCGGCACTTGGACCTCCTCGCCCTCGCTCGTCTCCGCCAGCCTTACCGCGATGCGCTCCGCCCTGCGGCAAACCGTCCGCGCCATCTCGTAAGCCGCCGACTGCGTATTCGCTCCCGGTAACGACCAGTCCGAAAGAATCCCGTCGGTCCCTTCAATCTGATAGACAAGCGTGGTTAAAAAGTCCACGTCCTCCGGCGTCACATAGGTCTTCACCTTCAGCGCAGCCGGCGGACTGGAGAGCGCCGCCCCAACCATAAACAGCTTCCTTTGAATTTGCTCCGTCCAACCCGCAATGTCGCTCTGTGTGCAGATGCTCCGCGCAAATCCCAGAAAAGTATTCAACTCATCCACGGTTCCATACGATTCAACTCGCAAATCCGACTTCGAAAGCCGAAGCCCTCCCGCTAGTGCCGTTGTTCCGGCGTCTCCACTTTTTGTTGCAATCGATGACATACTCTTCTCCTCCATGCACCGGCCTCAGCCTAGCGCATGCTCCAGCTTTCTCCGCCAAACGTGAGCTTCACGCCCCCGCGCAAGTTATATGGCAGCGCCGGATATCCAAACGCTTCCGCGTACTTCTCATTCAAAAGATTTTGCATATTCACATACGTTGTCACCCGATGCGTGACGCGATAATCCGCCGAGAGCTCCAGCCTCTGATAGGACCCATCCAAATTCCGATTCGGCAGCAGCAGGGAATTGCCATAGTCCTTATCGGAGAGGAATGTCGAGTCATCCCGCTGTCCCACCAGTGTCCCGGAAAGTTGTCCAGAAAACCGTTGCCGCGCATACGACAAAGCAAAGTACCCGGAGTGCGGAGCCCTGCGAAACGGCCTTGCCCCCACCAGCGGCGCATACGCACCAATCGGGAGCGTAGCAAAGTTGAAGGAGGTATTGAAGCTAGGATACAGCGCATCCGAAGAGAACGAACGCTGCACCACCGCATCCAGATACGTATACCCGGCCCGTGCAAAGATGCGCGGCGTAAGCTTATATTCGACCTCGAACTCCGCTCCCATCGCGCGCAACGCCTGCGAGTTCACATACGCTCCGTACTGAAACTCCGGGTCATTTGCAGCAGAAAAGCCCAACGTGACGAGCGCCCCCTGCGGCACATACTGGATGCCGTTGGTGTACTCGTTATGGAAGAAGGTCGCATTCACATGCGCCTTCCCATCCCCAATCTGCTGCTCCACGCCGACGTCATAGTTTCGGCTGAACTCTGCGCCCAGCGGCTTCACATGGTATTTCGCAATGAGTGCCGCACCATCAGTCTGGGTGGCGAACCCGCCATATAGTGACCCATTCTGCTGCGCCACGTCCGGCCCTTTGATTCCCTTGCCGAAGCTCCCATGCAGCTTTGTTCCGCTTAGAAAGCTCTGCGTCCCTGGCCGCACCGCATAATAAGCTAGCGAGACCCGCGGAGTCAGCGCACTACCGAACACATCGTTCTTCTCAATTCCGCTCCCAAGCACATAAAACAGCCGGCTCCCGGTATCCCCTGCAAGCTGAATGGTGTAGCTCTGGTTCCTGCGATCCACGGTGCTGACACTTGATCCATACGTCGACGTACCGCGCTCTGCCTCGTATTTGAAGGCCCCCAACGCCACAACGTGCGCGTTAATCCGATAGTCCGTTTGCCCATAGGCAAAGTCTCTACGTGCTGTGCTGCTGGACGTCGACGGATACGTCCCCGGGTACTGGAGAATCCCTTGGCCCGAAACGGTGTAACCATTGGCCCCGGTCAGCGTAACCTGCTTTCCGATATACCCGTTCAGATATCCGCCAGACGAGTATGGTGTTCCCGTAGGCACGTATTGTACAAATTGCGAGTTCAGCGCCTCATGTCCATACCGAACCAGGTTGTGCCAACGCACCGTCGTCTGCCGCTCGGCCGTCGCGCTCACAATCGTGTCCTGCTCTTTTTTGTCGGCAGAGTCCGCGATTCCAAACAATGAAATCGCATTGGCCGATCCGCCATTCGTCGTCAGATGCCTTACGCTAACCCGCAGATTCGACTTCGCATCCGGCGCAAAGCCATAGTTGCCCGCGAATGTCGCGTTGTGGAACGCGCTGGCAGCAATCGAGTTCGTCGTATTCAGCCGCGCAAACGCATTGAAATAGTCGAACCGCCCATGCGCGCCCGCCAAGTCAGCCTCCTGCCGAAGGAACCCGTAGTTCCCGCCATCGACCGCAACCGTCACAAGCGGTAGCGCCGTCGTCCCTCGCGCCGTCGTAAAGGACACCACTCCCGCCAGCGCATCGGACCCATACAGCGCCGAATTCGGCTGACGCAATACCTCCACCTGCGCGATCCCGACCGACGCAATATTTCCAAAATTGACCACGCCGCCCACGTCATTCAGCGGGATCCCATCCAGCACCACCTTGTTCGCGTTCGATTCACCACCACGTATAAACAGGGAAGACACCGCCCCGGTCTGACCCGCCTGCGTCATCTGCACACCAGGAACCAGCCGCAACGGTTGTTGCATCTCTGGCGAATATGGAAAGTCTTCCGATCGCAAAACAGTTATCGGCTCTCCCGACTGCGCCAGCGGCGTCGGAAGCCCTGTCGCCGTAACTGTCACTTCTTCTGTAAGCATCGGCGTCTGCACCGTCCAATCCCTCTGCTCGTCCGCCCCGCCCGCCAGAAATACGGGCTCGGAAACCGTCACTCTAAAACTAGCAGCCGAAATTTGAACCCGGTAGCGCCCACTCGCGGGCACCGTCAGCTTGTAAGCTCCATCGGGTGCGGAGGTTGTCGTTGCAACAACCTTCTCTCCAGCCAGCAGTTCAACCTTCGCCTGCCCTATGAACGCACCCAACGGATCTTTTACCACTCCACGCAACATATGCCCCTGCTGCGCATTCGCCGCCGATACAGAAAGAAAGAAAAACATGCCAACGGAAGCAAGACTTCCACGCGATTGAATATTATTCATGGACGCTCCAGAACGGCATACGCACATAGGCGAGCCATCGTTTGAGCGGGAATTGTTATACGGAAGCGCTGCGCAATCCCAGACCTCTCCATCAAGCGGAGAGACAGGCGGCGACAGTACCCTTCAGCTCTCCCTACGAAGCTGAACGAAGCCCAGACGAACTTGGCCGGTCTCCTGACTTGCGCTTCCACGAACTTCGGACGACCTTCCCAGGTGTAAAACTTCCCAGTGGTCCTGACTGCCTTGTCCAAGCTCTCAACGCTTACAGTTACGGGGTAGTGGCGGATTTGCACCGCCTTCCCGACACCAAATTCACTTCAACAGTAACATGCAAATAGGGCGAGTTAACTGGAAATTCAGTCAACCCGCCCTATCTAAGACCCTGTCAAGCCCTTACTTCGACGCTGCCTTCGGACCGCAGCATCGCTCCATAATTGCCGACTGCAGACGTTGCTCCAACTCCGGGGGAAAATCGTAAAGTTCATTGTCCCGGTAAAAATTGATCGTCTTTGTCGTTGAGTCCAAGACCACTTCACAGTGCTTGCACTCGGCGATGTGGTGTTGGACCTCGACAAGCAAATCCGGTTCAACGCGCCCATCAAAAAAGTCCGTAAGCTTCGCTAGAAAGTCTGTGCATGTCATCCGGCCTGGCCCTCCCGCGCTGCTTTTGGCAACAATGTTTCTAACGGGTTATTCTGCTTGAAGTAGCGGCTCAACCGCTCACGGAGTTGCAAGCGGGCACGCAGTAATCTTGATTTCACGGCTGGCACGCTCAACCCCAGTGCCTCTGCCGTTTCTTCGGTAGAAAGGTTCTCAATATCCCTCAACGTAAACACCGTGCGGAATCCCGGCGGCAATCCCTGAATTGTCTTCCGTAAGATATCTGCAAGTTCCGACTGTCCATAAAGCTGCTCCGGATTTGGTCTCCACTCCGCAAAATCCCGTGGAATGGATCCTTCTTCTGTATGCACGTCCTCGTCCATCGAGACCGTTTTGCTCGTCTTGCGTTTGCGAAGCCGCATCAGCGACTCGTTTACAGCAATCCGCACCAGCCAGGTAGAAAACTTCGAATTCCCCTGAAACTGATCTAGTTTCGAGTACGCCTTGAAAAACACGTCCTGCGTAATATCTTCCGCATCTTCTCGGTTCTGCGTTATGTGCTGCGCCACCCGAAAGATCTGGCGGTCGTATTGCTTTACAAGCTGCTCAAAAGCGGCAGAGTCACCCTTTCTCGCTCGCGCAACTAGCGCGACGTCAGGATGAATTTCTTCCGTCCCTGTGGATTGGATGGCTGGCGTAGGTGAAAGTTGCGGCAATTTCCGGGCTTTCAGACGGTTTTCTCCCAATGATTCTTCTGGCTCATACTAAATCAATCCAGCTCCTCTGCATTATTCTCCAGGACGGTAAACTCTCTCCGTATGCCCCTTCAATTGGTCCGCGTAGAAATATACCTCCCGCAGACTCCCGTTTGCATACCGTTCCTCCTGGTCAATAAAATGGGCGGATTCAGGATGTCCGCTCTCGCCGCCCGCCGTCACGGCCCGCGCGCGCACCTTGTCGCCAAACTCCACCACCGCCACAAAGCTGTTGCCCAGCGTCCCGTACCACTTTTTGGTTCCCGGAAAAGCATGCGCCCCAAACGATGCCAG
>JAYVDT010000410.1:0-12212 GCA_043749265.1 Rhodanobacteraceae bacterium
ACAAAAGTGTGGCCTGGCTGCTCAGCTTTAAGCTGTGCAGCCACTTTCCCCCTTATCTGAGAATCGAGCAAGATGAACTCACCCCAAACATCGCCTGACACAGCTCTGAGAGTCGTTGACCCCGTATGTGGCATGAAGATACTTCCGGAGAAGGCCGCTGGCTCCCAGACATACAAAGGCCAGACATACTACTTCTGCGGACAAAGTTGCCTTGCAAAGTTCAAAGCCGACCCAGAGGGCCATCTGGAGCCGAGTCGAAACAAAACCCCTACGCCCTCAAAAGAAGTCGAATACATCTGCCCGATGGATCCGGAGGTTCACCAGCGCGGTCCCGGGATATGTCCGAAGTGTGGCATGGCGCTCGAACCCGAGACGATGAGCGCGCCCACTACCCGCACGCAATACACCTGCCCTATGCACCCTCAAATCATTCGAGATGAGCCGGGAAACTGCCCTATCTGCGGCATGACGCTTGAACCGATGACCATTACTGTGAGCGAAGCGAATCCTGAACTCGACAGCATGACTCGGCGATTCTGGATTGGCGCGGCCCTGACTCTGCCTTTGCTGGCCGTTATGGTCTCAGACGTTATGCCCAGCCATCCGATCCAGGGACTTCTAAAAGGCTCCTTATTGGGATGGTTTGAGCTTGCCATCGCATCTCCGGTGGTCTTGTGGGGCGGCTGGCCATTCTTTCAACGAGGTTGGGCATCGATCGTGAGTCGCAACCTCAACATGTTTACTCTCATCTCCATCGGGGCCGGGTCCGCCTACCTCTATAGTCTCGTCGCTGTCTTCATGCCTCAATTATTTCCGGCATCATTCCGTGACACATCCGGTCAGTTGGGCCTGTACTTCGAGGCCGCAGCCGTTATCACCGTGCTCGTCCTGCTGGGCCAGGTATTAGAGTTGAAGGCGCGTAGCCAGACCAGCAGCGCCATAAAGGCCCTGCTTGGACTAGCTCCCAAGACCGCCCGACGTGTCTCCGCCACCGGCGAGGAGCAGGACGTAGACCTGAACCAGATTCAGGTTGGCGACAGACTGAGAGTTCGTCCGGGCGAAAAGGTTCCGACAGATGGCATATTGACCGAAGGCAGCAGTTCAGTAGATGAGTCAATGGTGAGCGGGGAGCCGATCCCAGTCGAGAAGAAAAAAGACGCAAAGTTGATCGGCGGCACGATCAATGGCACTGGCAGCTTCGTAATGCGAACCGAACGCATTGGTGCTGACACGCTCCTCGCACAGATTGTAAAGATGGTGAGCGAAGCACAGCGGACACGAGCACCCATTCAGAAGCTTGCCGATACCGTCGCTTCGTACTTTGTTCCGGTGGTACTTGCATCAGCGGTTATCACCTTCATCGTATGGGCAATCTATGGGCCGCAACCTCACTACGCCCACGCTCTCGTCAACGCGGTAGCAGTCCTCATCATCGCCTGCCCATGTGCATTGGGGCTTGCAACACCTATGGCGATCATGGTCGGCACGGGCAGAGGTGCAGGAGAAGGCATTCTCATCCGTAATGCTGAGGCGCTGGAGATTCTGGAGAAGGTAAACACGCTGGTTGTCGATAAGACTGGAACGCTGACAGTCGGCAAGCCGGTACTTACCGAACTCGGAGCTGCCGCAGGATTCGACGAGGCGAATCTCCTTCAGCTCACGGCGAGTCTTGAAAAGGCCAGTGAGCATCCATTAGCGGCGGCCATCCTCGCCGCTGCCCAGGACAAGAAGGTAGTGTTGCTACCCGTTGACTCGTTTCAATCCGTGACCGGTAAAGGCGTAACCGGGACTATTCAAGGGAAGAAGGTTGCCATCGGCAACGCCGCACTTATGAGCGATCTTGGAGCATCGACGGACGAACTGAGGGAGAAGGCGGAAGCTCTTCAGTCCGAAGGACAAACCGTGGTGTATGTTTCTTCTGACGGACGCTTTGCCGGCTTCGTCGCCGTCTCTGATCCAATTAAGGATTCGACCCCTGAGGCAATTGAACAACTCAAGAAGGAAGGTATTAAGGTCGTCATGATTACTGGCGACAATCATAAAACGGCCGCAGCCGTCGCAAAGAAACTTGGTATTGATTTCGAGGCCGACGTGCTCCCGGAGAAGAAAGCTGACATTGTGAAAAAGCTGCAAGCGGCGGGGGCCATAGTCGCCATGGCCGGCGATGGTGTAAACGATGCACCCGCCCTCGCCCAGGCTCACGTCGGTATCGCTATGGGAACGGGAACGGACGTAGCGATGGAGACAGGCGGAATCACTCTTATCAACGGCGATCTTCGCGGGATCGTCAAAGCCAGAAGGCTGAGCACGCACACGATGAGCAACATCCGGCAGAATCTCTTCTTCGCTTTCTTCTACAACACGCTCGGAGTGCCCTTGGCAGCGGGCGTCCTCTACCCCTTCTTCGGACTGCTGTTGAGTCCGATGATTGCCGCCGCCGCCATGAGCTTTAGTTCAGTCTCCGTGATTGGGAATGCGCTACGCCTGCGAAGCGCGAAGCTGTGAAACTCTTGTATCGGCCGCAGTCTTATCGAGTCCGAAGAGGCTCCGGAGACCAATCAGCAGCAGCCGTAAGTATCCCCCTTCAGGGTGCTCGGTTTCATCCAACGACCTAAAGTGGTAGGGCTATCAGACTTAGCAAAGGATCAGGCCAACGGAGATGAAACCTGAAGTTCGTCGCGATTACCAACTAGCGTAATCGCGGCCAAGTGAGCACAGGCCGCTGATTGAATTGCATCGGCAGTCGGCAGATAGTGCCGCATTTTTTGAGTAGTGCTGAGCGGCGACGGTAATTGCCGTCCCCAGAGAACTTGTTGCGCATTTGATGTCGGGGATGAGATGAAGGGCCGCAATCATGGTGACTACACCGGCCAAGACGAAGAGAGGTACCCCGTCATCGTTGCTGCGCGCTCCCGATCAATCGAAAAACGCGGTCGCAACTGGGACTGCGCTACCGTTCCTTCAAGGAAACGCTCTCTGAGGTAGACCGCGCATAACTGCCAATACGCGGCGTACCAAACCTTGATCTCGCCCTTCACTTCGTCTGGACGGTTGGGGCTGAGCCATCTTCTCAGAATCGGTTGGGAGAAAGCCTTGGGCCAGAAACCGCTTCCCGAAGATCTCGTTTTAGATATCTTGCACGGACAACTGCGACACCGTTCGCCGTTTGGAGCTTTGCCAGAGCCTCCAATGACCGAGCGAACTTTTCTGGTGGGTTTGCCATACAACTGCCGAACTAAGAACCGAAAGCCAGCCGGTAAGGGCTGGCTTTCGGTGGAGCTTATTCGATGGATTGGTGCGGAGGAGGGGACTTGAACCCCTATGCCTTGCGGCGCTAGCACCTCAAGCTAGTGCGTCTGCCAATTTCGCCACCTCCGCGATAGAGCCCGATTGTCCCAAGGTTTTTGGGCTTGGAGGAATCGGTCTGTCACGTTCAACCCGACTGCCAGTATAGCATCCGTTTCGGGTCGAAGCGGGTGGGGAAGCAAGGTGCCCCAGAAGGGCTCGCAACGGATCCTAAAAGTAATGCAAAAGTTCGTAAAAATTGGGAAGTTCGAGGAGTGTTTGGTTGGGTGGAGGTTGGTTGACGGTCTCGTGTTCAAGAACCCAGGTGAAGTCGTGTGGAATGAATATGGCATGGAGGCCGGCCGCGAGGGCGGGGTTAATGTCCGACTTGGGGCTGTTGCCAATCATCCAGGTGGTTCCGGCTTCACAGCCATGATGATTGGCGAGGAAACGATATGCGGTTTCATACTTTTCCGGCAGAACTTCAATCGCTGAGAAGTGAGGTGCGAGGCCGGAACGAATGAGCTTTTTATTCTGCTCGGCGGGGTCACCTTTCGTTACAAGGAGAAGGCGGTGGCGAGATGCGAGTTCGGGCAGGATCGCGGCTACGCCGGGTAGCAGTTCTATCTCCTGCTCGGCGATGGAATTTACAAAGCTGGTGATGCGTTCATGCTTCTCCGGGGTCATGGGAGCGTCGGTGAGGCGATCGAAGCAGTTGATCAGCGACTGGCGGAAGCTTTTGAGGCCGTAGCCATGGGCGGCGATGGTAGCGCGCTCGGAAGCGTTGAGGTACTCCCGTACTTCTTCCGGAGTGTGGACACGGTGGTCGAGGTAGGAGATGAAGGCGCTGATGGCGCGTTCAAAGTAAATGTTGTTCTGCCACAGGGTGTCATCGGCGTCGAAGAGGAGGGTCTGAGGGGCGCTTTTGAGCGAGGGACGCATGGCATCAATTGTAACCAAGGCGACGCCTAAGTGTTAGACTCGGCGTACTTCGGAGACCGATGACGAACTTCATGGTGGAAGATTTCGCCGGCTCCATGCTGGCGCTAATTGGTTTTGTGCCGATCCTGATTTGCCCCGGATTTCTTCTGGGCGCGGCGACCGATCTATTCGAGTTTCGCAGCCGCGAAATTCTGGAGCAGATAGCGTGGTCGATCAGCCTATCGTTCGGATTTGCACCCTTGTTTACCACCTTGGGTTGTCGCTATTTTTCCTGGGGTTTTTTAGTTGCCATGTTTGGCGCATGCTTTGGAGCCGTTTTCGTTTTGGTTTTGGCTGGGGCGGCGCGATGGTCTTTGCCCCGGGACAGAGCTTTCAAGTGGCTGACTGCGTTTGTGGCGTTTGCGATCGTTGTAGTGCTCGGGACAGTAATTGTCATTCAAGTGCGGGGTGGGCTCTACCTAGGCGTATCGGCAATGGACCAGAGCTACCGGACAGCTTTTGTTGGTTCTGTTGTCCGAAGCGGAGTTCCGCCTACGAATCCGCTCTTTCATCCCGGGCATAATGCGCCCTTGCGTTACTACTATTTCTGGTATGCGATCTGCGCAGCTTGTGTGAAATTGGTTCACGTATCGGCGCTACAGGCCCTGATGGCGAGCAGCGTTTGGGCAGGGCTGGGTGTCGTGGCGGTTATTTCGTTGTTTGTACGCCATTTCCTGAAGGTACGGCAGGGATTGCACACGCAGATCCTGGCTGGCTGTTTGCTGCTCGGCGTGACGGGCGCCGACTTGTTGCCGACGATTGCGAACTTCATGACGCATCAACCGTTCGCTGGCGATATGGAATGGTGGTCAGCAGACCAGGTTAGCTCGTGGGTGGACGGCATGTGTTGGGTGCCGAATCATGTAGCCGCGCTTGTTTGCTCTCTTCTAGCGTTTTTGTTGTTGTGGATGGGGCGGAAGAACGAGGATGTCGGTACACGGATCGTAATTGTTCTGCTGGCGGCGGTTGGTGCTGCAAGCGCTTTTGGATGTTCGATTTATGTAGGAGTAGGATTTGCGTTCCTGATGGCGGCGTGGACCGGACGGGTGCTGATTCAAGATAAAGACGCGCAGCAAGCAGTGACGAATGCGTTCGCCGCTGGACTTGCCGGTGTGTTTTCTCTTCCATTTGCTCAGGACTTGCTTGGTCGGGGGGCCAGAGCGACAGGGACGCCGGTAGCGAGTGTATTTCAGTTTGGCGTTCGCAGGATGATCGATGTAGGGGGGCTATCGAGCCTGCCGTTGTTTGGCAAATGGCATCGTGAGCATCCGAGGCTGCTCGACGAGACGATGAGGCTAATACTCCTGATTCCAGGTTACACGGTAGAGTTTGGGTTCTTTGGAGTTGTTCTTGTTGTACTGTGGCGCTCCCGGGCCTCGCTGGATGAAGCTCGAAAGACTGCTGTTTTTTTTAGTGTTGTTGGATTGCTGCTGGTAAGTTTCGTAAGATCCATCGCCGGCAGCAACAATGATTTTGGGTACAGGGCAGCCCTGCTTCCGAGTTTTTTCTTATTGCTTCTCGGGTCCGACATGCTGTTGCGTCTGAGGAGTAGAGCGTGCGACGCCATTCGGGGCTCTAGCCGAATAATTCTGGTGGGTTTGCTTGCATTGGGAACTGCAGGGACCGTCTTCCAGGTGATTGCGCTAAGGCTATATGTTCCGATTCAAGTCGCTCGTGGGGCAAAGGGATTCGTCGGCTTGCCGGAGGCGACCTTAGCGACTCGTGAGAATGACGCCGAAGTCTCGGCGATGACACCGCTAAACGCTATTGTGCAGGCAAACCCGATCGATGAGACTGACTTCCGCCAAGTGGCACATCTGCTGTTTACTGAACGTGCCATGACCACATACGCAACTGAAGACTGTGGCGCTGTGTTTGGCGGAGAAAAGTCTACTTGTGCGGATACGTTGCTTGCTGTGCGTAGTCTGTATGTTTCGCCCTGGCCGTCCGCGCTTATGGCTAGAAGCGTTTGCGCGAGGCTTGGGATCGATTACCTGGTAGCTGCGGTATCAGATCCGGCTTGGCAGAATCGAAGTAGTTGGGTGTGGACCCTCCCGTTGGTCTCCGGTGCGTCCGGTAGTCGAGAGACGATACGGACGGTTGAATGCGGGGTCCGGACCGGCGCTCCCGGTACGGGTGAGGTTCGCTAGCAGAGACAGATTGTTATTAGCCGAGGCGATGCTCCTGCGAGCAGGGGAAAGAAACGTTTTCGCATCAGCGTAGTATCCCAAAATAGGATGGCAGAAGCTGATATTCCTAAATGAGTAGCAGAATCGATGTGCTGGCAGGTAGATAAACTGAGAGGCGAGCAGAGAGCATGACCCCGGAGACAGGCCGGAGATTCGGACCCTACGAGATTCTGGGTCGCCTTGGAGGCGGTGGCATGGGCCACGTCTTTCGTGCGTGGGACGCCCGTCTGCATCGCGAAGTCGCGATCAAACTTTTGCATAATGAATATGCAATGCCGGGGATGCGCGAGCGATTTCTGTTGGAGGCTCGAGCCGCATCTGCGTTGAATCATCCGCACATCTGCACCATCTTCGACATTGGCGAGCAGGACGGCGATCCGTATCTGGTGATGGAGTTGCTCGAGGGTGAGACGCTCAAAGATCGCATCGACAAGACGTCCATTGGACTGGCTGAACTGCTTTGCGTGGCAAAGGAAATTGCCGAGGCTTTAACAGTTGCGCATGCGAAGGGTGTTATTCACAGGGATATCAAGCCCGCGAATATCTTCCTGGTGACGAAGCCTCACTCGGGTTTTCAGGCGAAGATGTTGGATTTTGGGCTGGCGAAGATTGAGGGAGCCGGGCCGGGTGCGCGGACATCGCGGGCACTGGATATAACGACTGCGGGCTCAACGGTGGGGACGCTGGCTTACATGTCTCCCGAGCAGGCGCGAGGCGAGGTGCTGGACTCCCGTTCCGACCTGTTTTCGCTAGGTGTGGTGTTATACGAAGCGGCGACTCGGCACATTCCATTTCCGGGAGCCACCAGCGCGCTTGTGTTTGTAAAGCTGCTGAATGAATCTCCTGAATCGGTTCGCGTGTGGAATGAGGCGATTCCAAAAGAAGTCGAAAAAATAATTCTGAAGCTGATGGCGAAGGAGCGGACGGCACGATACCAGACGGCACGTGAGCTTTGGGATGCGCTGAATAAGGTCAATCAGAAAACAAGCGGACGAGGGTGGTTGCGCAAGGCCGCGACAGGCTCGGCGCAAACGGAACGTCCACAGAACAGACCTGCACAGCCGACGCTCGCCGCCAACGGTGCGGTCGATTCCCCGGTGCGTCCGCCTGCAGATCAATCGCAGTTTCTGCGACCAGTAGCACGGGTTCCCATGAGTGAGACACTGGCCAGACAGTCTGCCCCGGTGGCTGCCTCAGAGGCTGCGGTTGTGGCCACGACAGCAGCCCCTGCAAATTCTGGAATCTCCGCAGTTCGACAGACCGCTGTGACAGCGAATGAGAACGCAACATTTGCAAAGACGCCACAAGCTCCCGAGACTGCAACCGAGTTGACGAGCGGAGAGTTTGCTGCCGCTTTGCCCACAGAGCCAGATCCGCCGGCGAAATATGGTCTTCGGTTTGATCCGATGTGGGTTGCGACGTCGCTGGTATTGCTTGTGACCGCCGCTATCGCAATTACGCTGGTTATCAATCGCGGTCATCTGAGACCCACCATGCTGACGGAGCATGATTCGGTGGTAATGACGGAGATCGGGAATCGCACTGGCGAAGAGGTATTGGACGGGACGGTGGCGCAGGGGTTACAGGTCGCGCTGGCTCAGTCGCCGTACTTGTTGCTGCGAAACTCTGACGCGTATCGGATAGTCCGCAGGCAGGTGGTTCCGGAGGGAAGCGATATTCCTGAGGAGATGGTGGCTCGCAATGCGGCGCAGCGTCTGGGTAGCAAAGCCTATTTCTACGGGACAATCAAGGGCAATGCCCCACCGTATCGTTTGCACGTCGACCTTCTGAACACCAGCACAAATGACGTGATGACAAGTGTTGAAGAGCCCGTGCCGAGTCTGCAGGAGATCTCTCAAGTCATCGACCGGGTTGCGGATGAGCTGCGAAACAACGTGGGAGAAGACAACGACTCAGTTGCCCGGACGCATGTTCCGTTGCGCGAGGAAGCGACAGGAAATGTAGCCGCGCTACACGCATACACCCAGGGCGAGGAGTCTCAGGTGATGGGACGCATGCTGGAGGCTGTGAGTCTTTATCAAGAGGCGATTGCGTTGGAGCCACGGTTCGTTCTGGCTCAGCTTCGGTTATCCGTGCTCTACCGAAGACAGCGTGCCGAACTTTCTGCCGCTGAGTCTGCGCGGTTGGCGGTGGCTGCAGCGGTCAACACCAGCGAGCGGACGCGCACTTTTGCCCAGTACGAGTATGAGATGAACTCGACCGGAGACTATGCCCGCGCTATGGGGATTATGCGGCGTCTGGTCTCAGTGAATCCGCACGATTCAAGGGCTCTTGAGGGGTTGGCGCGTTCGCTTTGGTTGCAAGGCCGGATGGCTGAAGCGCTGCAAATGGCGCAGCAGGCTTACATCTCTGATCCGCTGGATGTTGAAGCCTACACGCAGGCGGACAATGCTTTGATTGGACTGGATCGCTATGACGCGGCTTATCAACTCCGAGGACAGGAACAGCGACTCGGAATAGCGCGCGCAGGGTCCGTACTGACGCCCGCTTATCTTGTGGGAAGAACGGATGTGGCCGATGCCGCAGCAGCGATCTTTCAGGCGCACACTACCGGGTTTCATCCGGACTGGAACTACGGGATTTACCTCGATAACATCGGTAAGCTTTCGGCTGGCAGCCAGGTGTGGCGGCGGAATGCCGAGGCGGCCATGCACGTGAAGGGTATGGAGTCTGCGGGAGCGTTTCTCTTGTCGCAGGGTGCTTTGGACCATGCGCTGCTTGGCGATTGCACTGTAGGACTTTCGATGGCAAAGGAGTCGTCAGGGCTTCGGCAGGGAATTACGGCGCTGTTCAACACGGGGATGGCGAGCGCGTTATGCGGTGACTCTGTGCGCGCGCGACAGGTGATTGATGATCTGCAAAAGACTTATCCGCAGAGTTTTGCGGTCAATGGTTTTTACCTGGCAGATATTCAGTCCGCGATTGCCCTACATGACAACGACCCGACGGGCGCTCTTGAAATTTTGAAACCGGCACGCCAGTACGACCTAATTTCGCTGACACCGTTTCTTCGCGGGATGGTCCATGTGGCATTGAAGCAGGGTCAGATTGGGATCGTCGATTACCAGACCGTTCTGGCTCACCGGGGCGTGCCGTTTGTTGTGGGGAGTGATGTGTTTCCGATTGCGCAGATTGGCGTAGCGCGGGCATTTGCTGAAACCGGCGATCTCGGCAACAGCGCGGATGCATACAGGCGCTTTCTTGAACTTTGGAGCAGGGCAGACCCCGGCTTGCCTCTCGTGAACGAAGCCCGGGCACACACGAGGTAAGACCCGCAGGCTATCAAGATCCCAAGGGCATGCTGCCTTCGATACTTAGTGCGTAGGGCATGCGCGGACGGCCTTCGACTGAGGGAAGCGACACAACCAGCGCCTCTGCCGTCTGCTTAAACTTCAGCGGGGCGGAACCGCCAAGGAGTGTGACACGTTCCACTCTTGCCCGACCGATTGAAAGTGAGGTCAGCCGTACCTCTTGCCTGGGCCAGAGGTATCCGATGGCGTAGAGCGCGCCCTTGGCAACGGTGAAGCGGAAATCGGCTTCGCTGGGTGGAGGGATAGTTTGACGACCAAGGCTGGGACCAGGGATGTCGGTTGAGTTACCCTTCCAGTCGCCTGGCGACTCTTGAGGCATCATGGGCCCTTCCCCCATCTGAACCCAGGGCCGCGTACCGTAGATGGCGTCGCCGTTTTGCTTGAGCCATTGGCCGATCGCGAGCAGGGCAGACTGCTGTATTTCCGGAATGGAGCCGTCACCCATCGGAGATACATTCAACAAAAGATTACCGCCCATGCTGGCGATTTCTATCAACTCGCGGACGACGCTCTCTGGGGAGCGCACAGCCATACCATCCGTGTAGCCCCAGGTGTTCCCGAGCGCATCATCGACTTGCCAGCCAGCGGCGTTGTAGATGGCTCGCGGCGCTTGTGACTGTTGCTCAAAATCCTGCACTGAGCCGAAGAGATAGGCAACGTCTTTCGTGGCAAGTGTGCATTCTTTTCCCCATTGTTTTGCGCGGTTGTAATAATAGGCGGCGGCGCGTAGTTTTACGTCGTCGTAGGCGCGGGTGTTCACGCCATTGTCGAAGTAAATGAGCTGCGGTTCGTACTTGTCGACAAGTTCCTGGACGCGGGCCAGCCAGTCCGCCTGGAATGCGGGCGAGGCGTTGGAATTGTTGAAAGCGCCCTGGATCGGTGGGCCGTAGAACCCGGCGTACCTGGGATCGAACTGGTCGTTGGGAACACCTCTGCCAGGGAAGGCGAAGGCATCGTGTTCCATGCGGTGACTGGAGAGGCCGAAGACCAGATTCTGCTTGCGGACCGCTTTGGCCAGGTCGCCGGTAAGATCTCGCTTGGGTCCCATCTTTCCTGCGCACCAAGGAGTCAGGTTGGAATCGTACATGGCGAAGCCGTCATGATGCTCCGCGACTGGCACGACGTAGCGGGCGCCAGCCCGGGCGAAGAGGTCGGCCCATTGCGTGGGGTCGTATCGTGCGGCTTTGAACATCGGGATGAAATCTTTGTAGCCGAATTTGTCGGGCGGACCGTAGTGCTCTGTGTGCCATTTCACGTCGGTGGTGTACATATTGCGCTCGTACCACTCATTAATTCGCGCTGGAATGGAGTAAAGGCCCCAGTGGATGAAGATGCCGAACTTTGCTTCATTGAACCAGGTCGGCACGCGGTATTGATCGCGCAAGGATTCCCAGCTTGACTGGAAGGGGCCGGGTACGGGCGGCTTAGGAGTCGCGTAGGCATCGGATGATCCGGCGGGAGCGCCCGCCTGTCCATGAGCGAAACGGGGAAGAGCGGATGCGAGGAAGGCCGATCCAGCGAACTGGCTGGATCTTTTTAGCAATTGACGGCGAGAAATGGCCATAGCTGAATCTACATGGAAACAGTTTCTCTGGGGGTGGCACCTCGACAATCGGCTGTGACTTGCGATTGTCCATGGAAGGTGTGAGGCTAAGTTTCTGTTATGCTGGTACTGTTACCGCGGAGAGATGGCCGAGTGGCTGAAGGCGCACGCTTGGAAAGCGTGTGTACCGAAAGGTATCCAGGGTTCGAATCCCTGTCTCTCCGCCATAATATCTTCTAACTCCCCTAAAATCCAAAGATTGCAGTCAAAGCCCGATGACTATGGGGGTCTAGACGGTTCCGACCGCTAGCGCTTGCAAGTCGCCGTGTGCGCTTGTTCTACCCCTGAACAGGGTTATTTGGTTGCAAATTGGTTACACAGCTTCCGTGTTTGGCACTCTAACGCCGGGGCAAAAAGAAACCTGCGACGATAAACGTCGGCTCACGGTATTGCCCTTGTGTGCCTTAGCTAAGGCCCTCGGAGGTAACCATGACCCTCGTCCAGACCCTAGGGGCCACAGCGGTTTTCTTACCCTCGAAAAGCTGGCCGCTGCCCTTGGCTCCCCTCGTTTGCCATCCGCAAACCACCTACAAGGCGCTTCGGCGAGCGATTGGATGGATCCCACATACCCGCGTCGGGACTCACATCAAGTTCTACCCCACGACCGTTGCTGACTGGTTGGAGCGCCAGCAAATTGGCTAACCAACAGCTCCCTGAACGGGCAGCAACTCTACCGTCCGACGGAAGTCTTTCGAAATGATTGATGACCAGGCCTTTGAGGTAAGCCGTTTGGTCCAGCAACAGTCGCAGTCGAACCAGCACCTCCGCGTCGCTTAGGTGGATGTTCCGCACGTCCATGATCTTTCTAACTTTGACGAAGTG
>JAYVDT010000411.1:0-12196 GCA_043749265.1 Rhodanobacteraceae bacterium
CCTTCAGCAGCGGATTCTGACTTATCGAAAGACGAGAACAACGTGGTCATGGGCTCACTCCGGTGCGCTCGAAAACTGTTACAAGCCTTTTTTGACGAGGAAGAAGATCAGGTCCTTGACGCGGCTGGAGTAGCCCCATTCGTTGTCGTACCAGGAGATGACCTTGCCGGTGTTGCCGCCGACTACCTTGGTGAGGAGCGAGTCCACGATGGAGGAGAGTGGGTTGCCCTTGAAGTCGGAGCTGACAAGCTCTTCGGTGGTGAAGCCGAGGATGCCCTTGAGTTCGCCTTCCGAGGCCTTCTTGAGTGCTTCGTTGATGCTGGCCGCGGTAATCGGCTTCTCGGAGACGAAGGTGAGGTCGACGACGGAGACGTTGGGGGTCGGTACGCGGATGGCGAAACCGTCCAGCTTGCCGTCCATCTCCGGGATGACGAGCTTGAGGGCCTTGGCGGCGCCGGTGGAGCTTGGGATCATCGAAAGGGCAGCGGCGCGGGCGCGGCGGAGATCCTTGTGCGGGGTGTCGAGGATAACCTGGTCGTTGGTGTAGCTGTGGATTGTCGTCATGATGCCAGACGCGATGCCGAAGGTGTTGTGCAGGACGTGAACGACAGGTGCGAGGCAGTTGGTGGTGCAGGAGGCGTTGGAGATGACGTTGTGTTTGGCGGCGTCGTATTTGGAGTCGTTGACGCCCAGGACGAGGGTGATGTCCTCGTGGGTGGCGGGAGCGGAGATAATGACCTTTTTAACCGTTTTGCCGAGGTGGGCCTTGGCCTTGGTGGCGTCGGTGAAGAAACCAGTGGATTCAACGACGATCTGCGCGCCTACGGAGGCCCAGTCGAGCTTGGAGGGATCGCGCTCTGCGAAGACCTTGATTTTTTTGCCGTCGACGACGAGGGAATCTTCGGTGTGGGAGATTTCGTTCTTCAGGTTGCCGAGGATGGAGTCGTACTTGAGGAGATGAGCGAGCGTGGCGGGCGTGGTGAGGTCATTTACGGCGACGAATTCAATCTCGGGATTGCCGAGGGCGGTGCGGAAGACATTACGTCCGATGCGGCCGAAACCGTTGATACCTACTTTGACTGCCATGTGAGATTGCTCCTCAAGGTATGTTGCGAAGGTTTTGACTTGACGTGCGGGAGTGTTCCCAACACGGAGGCTACCAAATGGAGTTAGGGGGCGCAATGAGGAAAGGGTTTTACTCGGCGAGCAGGTTTGCGAGAGGGAGGGCGGTGTGTTACAAGCGTGTCTAGTAGCTGGACGCAAAACACCGTGGCGAGCCACAATTTCGAGCGCCTGCCGCTTCTACAGTGCAGGCCGGCAGAGAGAGAATGCGCGAGATGCGCGATTGGATACTGGAAAAGATGAGAAGACGCACTAGACGTGGGCCCAATGAGTCGGAATCGACCGGAAAAAGCGGCCAGGAGCTTCCTGCAGGACAACTTGCGCCACTGCGTCCGAACTACCCGGATCCGATTGTCCGGGAGGCACAAGCTGAGACTTCGAACCAACCTGAGATCTCGAAGACGAGTGAAGTGCCGGTAGAGATGCCTCGACTTGAACGAGATGAGGCGCAGGAGCAGCCTTCCGCACCGGACGAATTTCCGCCGATGAGCCAGGACTTTGCGCCCGCTTCTGAAGGCGAGAAGATGGTTGTGGAGACGCAGCCTGAGTCGTTGGCGACCCCGCCGGCGGAGCAGACGGCGGCGAAGAGCCCACGCGGATACGTTGTTCTGACAATTGGACTACCGGGTTCGGGCAAGACAACCTGGTACAAACGCCGGGGCGTTTCGCCGCTTTCGAGCGACATGCTGCGGACGATTCTGTTTGACGACATTACGGATCAGCGGTACCAGGGGTTGGTTTTCTCGACGCTGCGGAGCTTGCTGCGCGCGCGGTTGATTGCAAAGATGCCATGGAATTACGTGGATGCGACGAACCTGAGCCCGCATGAGCGTCGCCAGTGGATCAAGATGGCAAAGAGCTTTGGGTATGAGGTGCAGGCGGTATTCTTCGATGTGCCGCTGGCTGTGTGCCTGCAGCGCAACTCCAAACGCGACCGGCAGGTGACGGACGAGGTCATGCACAAGATGGCGGAGCGGCTGCGTCCGCCGGCCTTCAAGGAAGGTTTCGACAAGATTACGGTAGTGCGGGTGAAGGGAGCTGCCGGAGAGCCTGCGGCGGCGCCTGAAGGGGATCTTTCGGCGGTTCCGAGCGATGGTGATCCGGCGGTTTAGACCCTGCCCTGGCCTCTCGAGGGTGGGCCACCCGGTTTTGTGTGAATGAGGTTTTGAGTGACCGAGGCCAGTGTAGAGTTCGCGAAGGTGAGCTATGCGCTCGATGCTGGTGCGTCTGGCGTGCGGACGTTGCTGCAGGATGTTTCGCTAAGCCTGGAGCCGGGAACGACGACGGCGCTGCTGGGTCGGAGTGGCAGCGGCAAGACCACGTTGATGCGGATGGTGAATGGGCTTGTCATTCCTTCTTCCGGGAGCATTACGGTTGCCGGGAAGACCACGTCTGAATGGGACATGCTGGAGTTGCGACGGGGGATTGGGTACGTCATCCAGGAGTCCGGGCTGTTTCCGCATTGGACAGTGGAGCGGAATGTAGGACTTGCGTTGGAGCTTGAAAGGCAAAGTGAGCGTACGCGCCGGGTGGCGGAGGTATTGGCGCTGGCTGGGTTGGAACCGTCGTTGGCGGGGCGATATCCGTGGCAGTTGAGCGGCGGGCAACGGCAGCGGGCGGGGCTTGCACGAGCGTTGGCGGGCGATCCGGGTGTGTTGCTGATGGATGAGCCGTTTGGTGCACTTGATCCGATGACGCGGGGGGAGATGCAGGAGATGCTCAAGGCTCTCCTGGCGCGGGTTCGCAAGACGGTGTTGCTGGTAACACATGACCTGGATGAGGCTTTGTATCTTGCTACACGCGTGGTCTTTCTCGATAGAGGTACGATTGCGGCGGATTTGTCTTCGCATGAGGTTATGCAGTCGCAGGTGGAATACGTGCGGCAGTATGTCGCTGCCGTGCATCGGGGCGGTGGGGCATGATGGGTTTTCTCAAACTTCATAGCGCGGAGATTGGGCGGCTTACTTTCGAGCATCTGTGGCTGACATTGTTTGCGATGCTGCTGGCGACAGCCATTGGGTTGCCGCTGGGGATTATGTTAACTCGGCACGAGCGGCTTGCGAAGCCGGTGATTGCGATCACGAACGTGGTCCAGGTGATTCCAAGCCTGGCGTTGTTTGGGCTGCTGCTGCCAGTGCCATGGCTCGGCGAGAATGCGGCGAGACTTGCGATTCTGGCGTTGACCGGCTACGCACTGCTTCCTATCGTGCGCAATACGTATGCGGGGATTCGGAGCATCGATCCGGCATTGATAGACGTGGCGCAGGCGATGGGGATGACGGACGGGCAGCGGCTTTGGAAGGTGGAACTGCCCCTGGGTGCGAGTGTGATTCTGGCGGGACTGCGGACGGCGACGGTGACGTGCGTGGGGGTGGCGACGATCGCTGCGGCGATTGGGGCCGGGGGGCTGGGGGAGCTGATTTTTCGTGGGGTGGCTTCGGTCGATAATGGACTCCTGCTGGCTGGGGCGATTCCTGCGGCGCTGCTGGCGTTGGCGGCGGATGGGGCGCTGGGGTGGGTGGAGAATCGGGTGGCGGTGCGGCGATGACGTGGTTTGGGACTAGGATTGCACCGTGAGTTATCGGCTCGGTCGCTGCAAGCTGAACGTTTTCTTTGGGTGCGTGAGCAGCTTGGCGCTGTTAATGGGTTTGAGTGCCTGTGCGCCGCCGAAGGGATCGAGGATTGTGATTGGGGCGAAGAACTTTACCGAGCAGGTGGTGCTGGGGGAGTTGCTGGCGCAGGAGATTGAGGCGGTGTTTCAGGGAGAGGGTAAGCCGCAGCGGGTTGAGCGGCGCTTTTATTTGGCGGGGAGTTATCTGTGCCACCAGGCGCTGGTGACAGGGCGTATCGATGGGTATGTGGAGTATTCGGGTACGGCGTTGACGGCGATCCTGAAGCAGCCGCTGCCGCCGGTGAAGGATGCGGCCTCGGTATTTGCTATCGTGAGCGATCTTTATGAGAAACGGTACAGGGTGAAGGTCGAGCGTGGGTTGGGGTTTGAGGATACTTTTGCAATGGTGGTGCGGGGGAACGATGCCACGAGGTTGGGGTTGGTGAAGATCAGTGACGTTGGACGTGTCGATCCCAGTCCCACATCTCAAAAGCGAGATCTGGCGCACCCGGATGGAGCGGGGTGGAGGCTGGGGGTGGGGTACGAGTTTCAGGCGAGGCCGGATGGGTTGGATGGACTGGAGAAGACTTATGGGCTGCGGTTCGGCGCGCCGCGGGTGATGGACCTAGGATTGCTCTATCGGGCGCTTGGGGCGGGGCAGGTGGATATCGTTGCGGGGAACTCTACCGATGGACCGATACGTGCTCTGGGGTTGAAGGTGCTGGAGGATGATCGGCACTACTTTCCTCCGTATGAGGCGGTGCCGCTAATGCGTGAGGACTCGCTGCGATTGCATCCGGAGATGCAGGTGGCAATGGATAGGCTGGCGGGGAAGGTCTCGGCTGGGGAGATGCAGGCGATGAACGACGCGGTGGATGGCCAGCATGAAGATGTGGGGAAAGTTGTCGAACGGTTTCGGCGGCAGAAAGGGTTCTAGATGGTTGAACCATGGCTGCGGGGGACGTTGACGGAGGTCGATGCGGTGCGGCGCCAGGTACTGCATTCGTTGGAACTGGCTGGAGAAGATGTCGAACGTTGGTGCGAGGCGTTGAGTGATGCGGCGATCCATGAGCGGCCGTTCGGCGTGGCGTCGGTTGCGTTTCACCTGAGGCACATGGCGCGGAGTCTGGATCGGCTGCTGACGTATGCCGAGGATGGATCGTTGTCGGAAAAGCAGATGTCGCAATTGGGCACAGAGATGGAGGCAACCGGATCTGCGGCGGCGGTGCGGGAGGAGTTTCGAGCGGGGCTGGAGGTGGCTGTTCGACGCATCGGCGAGATCTCTCCGGGGAGTTATGAAGAGGCTCGCGGGGTGGGCCGGGCGCAGTTGCCGTCCACCATAGGGGGCTTGCTGGTGCATTGCGCGGAGCACACGCAGCGTCACCTGGGGCAAGCGATTACGACCGCCCAGATAGTTCTTAATATTTCGAACGTGTCAGCCAACCAAACCGCATCACACATAGGGTAAGGGCAGTGACGTAGGCCGCTTGAATCGGTGTGGGCATTATTGCACTACGCATGCTATTCAATCGCTTGCTTACGACAGATGCGCAGCAAAGGTCGACCGCTAGCAAAGCTGGCAGGGCTGGATAGGTATTGCACAATTTTGGAGGCAGTTTATGGACAAGATGCTGAAAGACAGGAGGGCGCGTTTTGCGCTCTCGGCAGTAGTTCTGGGTTTAGGTTTGGCGACAACAGCCCACGCCCAGTTCAACGCAAAAGTAACCGGCACGGTTCAGGATCCATCTGGCGCAACCGTCCCCGGCGCGACGGTCACGATTACAAATCTTGGAACGCAGCAGACAAAGACTGCGACGGCGTCGTCTGAGGGGTTCTTCCAATTCGGCGAATTGCCGCCCGCGCATTATCGGCTTGTCATCACAGCCAACGGGTTCAAAACAAGCACGTTCAGCGATGTTGAGGTTGCTGCCGAGACTCCACGGAATGTTGATGTCAAACTAGCGGCCGGTGGCAACTCAGAGACCGTAACTGTCACTGCGGATGATGTTGCGGTTCTGCAAACAAGCGATGCGAACGTACAGCGCACCATTTCGAGCGATGAGATTCAGCGGTTGCCGATTGTCGGATCAGATCCTTACGAATTGCTTCGAACCGCCCCGGGCATCACAGGAGATGGTGCACGTGGAGGCGGCGGCGGTGCGGTGTTTCTGCCGAATTCCGTTGGACCGGGTGGCTCTAACTCTGGCATCTTTCAGACGGAGAACCAGGTTCAGATCTCCGCAGACGGCCAGCGCATTGCGGATAACAACTACACGATCGACGGCGTCAGCGTGAACTCGCTGGGCCGAGGCGGTGCGGCCGTGGTGACTCCGAATCAGGAATCGATTTCAAGTATCAACGTGATCTCGACTTCTTTTGACGCGGCGGACGGTCGCAACTCGGGTGCACAGATAAAGGTCGTTACGAAGAGTGGAACCAACGACTTGCACGGATCGCTTTTGTTTCTTTATGACGAGCCAGGGCTGAACGCGTTCAATCGTTACGGCGGGCCGGCGATCGGGTCGAAGCCTGTGCGCGTTGCGATCAAACAGCGCAATTACGCTGCTTCGTTGGGTGGTCCGATTATCAAGGACAAGATCTTCCTTTTTGGGTCATTCCAGGGGTTCAGCCAGGTAAACAACACGGTCTCAAACGCTTATGTTGACACCGCGCAGTATCGCGCCGCTGTGATCGCAAATCGCCCCGGTGGATTGACGGCCGGGACGTTCGCAGATCCCCTGGCAGTTCCTCGCATCCGGACTCTGGTGGCGAGCGACTGCTCCGGCTACGCGAACAATCAGGGCAGGTATGTTCCTACGCAGGTCAACGGGCAGGGGCCGGTCGTGACGCAGACGGCTCAGAGTGGACCGTACTGTCAGGTGGTGGCCGGTGGATTAGATGTTGGGTCGCTGACGCCGGGCGGCGCGTCCCAGCTTGGACAGTATCTGGCATACTTCAACAACGGTTCGGCGGCATCGCCGGGACCTGCGACGAAGATAGGCGGGGGTTTTGTGGGAGGTGGTCTGGATGGTGTTCCGGATGTCCAGCAGGTGCAACTTACGGTCCCGCAGCACTCCCGCGGGAACCAGTACAACGGGCGTGTGGACCTCAATTTAACCCAGAAAGATTTGCTGGCAGGCAGCGTTTACTTCACCAAACTGGATGGCTACTCCAGTACGGAGGGAACCTCGCGTCCGCAGGGGGACGTGCCGTTCAAGCCGTTGAACTCGGCTGCGACTGCGCTCTACATTCACACCTTTTCTTCTACATGGCTGAATGAATTGCGGGCTAATGGAACACGCTTCCACGATAACGGCCCGCAGGACTTTGGCAGCGTCAATCTTGGCATTCCATACACCTATGCCGAGGATCTGCCTTTCAACAATCTGGACTTTGGTGTGACAGCGGGTCCGACGACGGGTGCTATTCTGGCGCAAAACACGATTGAGGTGAGTGACCAGGTGACGCACAGCTTTGGCGCGCACACACTCAAGGTTGGTGGTGGCGTTCGCTGGGAGCAGGACAACAGCAATCTTAGCGGTCAGGCGCGTCCAAATTTCTCTTTTCGAGGTCTCTGGAATCTGGCGAACGATGCTCCGTTCTTCGAGTCACAGACTGTCAATCCGCTTACGGGTGGGACGGCGAACACGCAGCGGTACTATCGCTCACAAACTTTCTACGGTTTCGTACAACACGACTGGAAAGTAACGCCGACGTTGGCTTTCAACGCTGGCTTCCGCTATGAAATCTTCACGCCTTATCACAATAAGGGTGCGAAGACGTTTCAGCCTTCACTGGGAACTACTCCTGGATCCGAACTTGTCGGTCTGACCCTCAATCCAGTGGATAACCTTTACAACACTGATTACGGCCACTATGCGCCCAAGCTGTCCTTTGCGTGGAACCCAACTTACTTTGAAAGCAAGGTTGTCTTGCGTGGCGGGTTCGCCGTCGCGTACAACCACCTGGATTTATCGCTCTTCGAGAATGCTTTGGAGAATGGG
Source organism: Rhodanobacteraceae bacterium (assembly GCA_043749265.1). Taxonomy (GTDB): domain Bacteria; phylum Acidobacteriota; class Terriglobia; order Terriglobales; family Acidobacteriaceae; genus Edaphobacter. The sequence continues at coordinate 7,738 of JAYVDT010000411.1, forward strand.
CCGGGCATCGTAAACTTTGGCGTGTGCTGCGCTACAAACAAACAGGACTTCAGTACACCGTTTGATGGTGGAGTTATCAAGTACGTGAAGGGAACCAGCAGCAATCCGAATAGCTACCCAATCAATCCTGCGTTTGCCACGGGATTAAATGCGGCGGGCTTCCCACTTGGAATCGGCAGCACGCCACAGGTACCTGTACCTGGACCGACGATCGAGATTTATGGAACCGGTGGCAAGATCAGGAATCCTGTGAGTTATCTGTACTCGCTTGAGACTGAAACTTTGATGTCGCATGGCATTACGTTGACGGTAGGGTACGCGGGGAGCATGGGTCGTCACTATGCGCGGCTTGTCAATCAAGAGTTCTTGTATCCCACCTCGGTCGGAACGGTAAATTCACCGGTGACCGCAGCCTTCTTCGCGCGCACAGACTCTAACCAGAATTACAACGCGTTGAACGTACGGGTGGCCAAGCGGCTTGCACGTGGCTTGCAGTTTGACGCCACGTATACCTTCTCCAAAGGCCTGGATGAGGTAACGAATGGCGATTTTTCTGATGGGTCAGCAAACCAGACCAACCCTGCAAACAACAGAAGCGAATATGGGTCGTCGGACTTCGACACTCGTAACCGGGTAACGGGCACAGTGTTGTATACCTCGCCCAAGGTTCACACGGGTCACACGCTTCTGGATTTGTTGGCCAATGGCTACCAGGTGAACAGCATTGCAACATTCCACTCCGGTTTTAATTGGACGCCGGTCACAAACAACGGTGTAGCCTTTATCCCCGGTTCGCAAAATGTCGGGCTAATTCGGCCGATCGCATATGCCCCCGGAGCGACGCAATCCCAGATTGGACGCAGCTGTAGCAACAGCGCGTTTAAAACCGGCTCCAACTTCGCCAATCGTGGCGCGGGTGGGACCGAAGGCGGCATCAACTACTACAGCGTTGCTCAGCCTGCGCCGGGACAGCCTTATACCCCAGCCGTGGGGCGCAACAGTCTTGCTGGACCTTGCTATCGCGATGTGGACTTGAGCTTAGCGAAGCAGGTGCAGTTCGAAGGTCTTGGACACACCGCGACGCTTCGCTTCCAGGCAAGCTTGTTCAATGCCTTCAACCTGCTGCAGCTTCAGCCGATTACGAATGAGGCTTTTGGCACCAACATTCAGGACACCAACTTCGGCAGGTCCGGCGGCGCAGATGCTGGTCGGGTCGTTGAATTCCTGGTGCGTCTGAATTTCTAACTGAAACTGCTTGGAACCTGGGGGAGGGGTTGTCACCCCCTCTCCTATTTTCTTTTGCTTTCTTGTAATGGAGTAAGAAGATGAGTTTGAAAGTTCGCTGTTTTACCGCATTCATTGCAAGTATCACCGCGTTGGCACCGTTGACGACGAGCGGCGTTGCACAGGCCCCTCAGGCTGTGAATCTCTCGATCGATGCATATGCGGCGGAGACTCCGTTCCCGCATTTCTGGGAGAAGACGTTTGGGTCGGGCCGTGCAATCCTGGCGCTGCGTGACGACTACCGTAAGGATCTGGACACAGTGCATGGAGCTACTAACTTTGAGTCGGTGCGGTTTCATGGGATCTTCAACGACGAGGTTGGGCTCTACGATCCGGATCGGAGTACGAAGAATCCAGGGCAGGCCGCGGTGGCAACCAATGAGGCGAGCGTCTATAACTTTTCCTATGTCGACCAGATCTACGATGGTCTACTCGCGCATCATGTGCGTCCGTTTGTCGAGTTGAGTTTCATGCCGAAGAAGATGGCTTCCGATCCTGCGGCGCTACATCCTTTCTGGTATCAGCCAAATGTGTCGCCGCCGAAGGATTACGTGCTTTGGGACGGTATGATTCGTGCGTTCGCGCAGCATTTGATTGCGCGCTATGGCATCAGCGAGGTGGCGACCTGGAAGTTCGAAGTATGGAATGAGCCGAACCTGGACTTCTGGGGCGGTGACCCGAAGCAGTCTTCTTACTTCAAGCTTTACGATCACACCGTGCGGGCGTTAAAGGCAGTCTCGCCACAACTGCTCGTGGGCGGGCCTTCGACTGCGCAGGCAGCATGGGTAACATCATTTCTGGAGCACGTGAAGCAGGAGAAGGTGCCGATTGACTTCGTCTCGACGCATGTCTATGCGAACGACACGGCGAAGGATGTGTTCAAGACGGAAGAGCAGATTCCTCGCGACCAGATGGTGGCGCGGTCAGTCAAAAAAGTCCATGAGGAGATTGCGCAGTCTGCGTTTCCGAAGCTGCCACTGATCTTCAGCGAGTACAACGCGAGCTATGCGAATGAGCCGAACGTGACCGATTCGACGTATATGGGGCCTTGGCTAGCGAATACGATTCGGCTCTGCGATGGGCTTACGGAGTCGATGGCGTACTGGTCATTTTCGGATGTGTTCGAAGAACAGGGAGTTACGCGGACGCCGTTTTATGGTGGGTTTGGATTGATCGCGGAAGATGGGATTCCGAAGGCCTCGCTGAACGTCTTTGCGGCGCTGCACAAGCTTGGCGACAAGCGTCTTGCGAGCGATTCAGACAGCGCTTTGATTACGAAGCGCAAGGATGGAGCGGTCGTGGTGGCGTTTTGGAACTATGCGGCTCCAGATGGCGTGGGCAAGGACATCCAGCCGAAGTACACGGAACCGGGTGCGCCTGGGCCGGTGAAGCACTTCAACCTGACGCTGACTGGAATGAGCAAAAGCTCAAAGGTGGCGATGGTGCGGGTCGATGATGCGCATGGCAATGCGCTAAAGGCCTACGACGCGATGGGACGGCCAGCGACTCCGAGCCGGGAACAGATTCTTCAGCTGAGGATTGCAGGCAGGGCTGCGCCGGCGGAAGCGGCAAGCTTCCATGATGGCAAGCTGCAGGTGGATGTTCCGACGCACGGCCTTGTGGTGATGGAGATTCGTTGATGACATTGCTGAGCAGGCGTCAGGCCCTGGGCCTGCTCGCAGGCGCTTCTGCTGCTGGTGTGGTGGGAAAAGGGGGTTTGGGAGCACAGGCTGCTCCGGCGATTTTGACGCCGGAGCAGGACGCGTTTCTGAATGACCTGGAACGGCGCGGTATTCGCTACTTCTGGGAGCAGGCGAGCGCGAAGACCGGACAGGTTCGTGACCGGGCGATGAATGAAGGCAGCAGGGAATCGAGACGGGTAACAAGCACCGCAGCGACCGGTTTTGGGCTGACCGCGTTATGCATTGCGGACAAACGCGGGTATTTGCTGCCGGTGGAGATTCGTTCGCGGGTGCATGCGACTCTGGATTATCACGCACACAAGTTGGCGCATGAGCATGGATTCTTCTTCCACTTCAACGATATCGAGACGGGCGCGCGAAAGTGGAACTGCGAAGTGTCGTCGGTCGACACAGCGATTCTGCTTTGCGGTGTGCTGACGGCACGGGCGCACTTTACCGGGCCGGGCATCGAAAGTGAGATTCGCGATCTCGCGACGTTGATTTATGAGCGCGTGGACTGGCAGTGGATGCTGGATGGCGGCTTGATTTATTCGATGGGCTGGATGCCTGAGTCGGGCTTTCTGAACGCCAGGTGGAGCACGTATTCCGAGCTGATGATGATTTATCTACTAGGGATTGGGTCGCCCACGTTTCCTGCTGATCCGAAGACGTGGATTGCATTTGCGCGGCCGTATGTGAACTACGCGGGGTTTCATTACATCTCGGATCTTGCTCCGCTGTTTACACACCAGTACTCGCATGCGTGGTTCGATTTCCGCGGACGACATGACCGCTACACGGATTATTTTGCGAATTCGATCCTTGCGACGCGCGCGCACAAGGCGTTTTGCATCGACCGGGGGGCACCCTACAGCGAAGACTATTGGGGTGTCACGGCTTCCGACACGAAACTTGGTTACAAGGCCTGGGGTGGGCCTCCGTTGATGGGTAAGGTGGATGGGACGGTGGTGCCTTGCGCGGCGGCGGGTTCAGTCGCGTTTCTGCCGGCGGACTGCCTGCGCGTCATGATGAGTTTGCGCGAAAAATATCCGAGGTCGTGGGGCCGGTATGGATTCTGCGATGCGTTGCATCCGGATGTGGGCTGGTATGACCCGGATGTATTGGGGATCGATCTGGGGATTGGCGTGCTGATGGCGGAGAATCTGCGGAGCAGCTTTGTGTGGGATACGTTTGCTAAAACCCCCGAGGTATCGAAGGCAATGAAGATAGTGGGATTTGTGCCAGATCGATAACAAAAGGCGAGAGGACCGTCTCGTCGTGTGAGTGCGAGGTGATACATCTGAATTGTCAACCTACGAGGTGGCCCATCTTGTCGCGTTTGGTTTGCAGGTAAAAGGCGTTGGTGGGCTCGAAGGCTACGTCTGCGTTAATGCGCTCGACGACCTTGATACCGGCGGACTCCAGTGCGTCGACTTTGGCGGGGTTGTTGGTAATGAGGCGGACGGCGGGAATCTTGAGGAACTTCAGGATCT
>JAYVDT010000412.1:0-3826 GCA_043749265.1 Rhodanobacteraceae bacterium
ATTCGCACACGTGCTCGAAGCGGTCGCGGAGTAATGCACAGGTGAGCTCACCGTGCTGTTGTTTGCAGGAGAGGAAACCTTGACGGTCGCAAAGGCAGGGACTGCAAACGCGCAGATGAATAAAAGAAACGACAGGGCCGATTTCATTGAAAAACCCCCAAGGGCAGTGGAACGCTACAGTTGGAACTGCGAAGGCGGAAAGTTTTACATTAATTGTGACTTCAATAAAAAATTATTGGTTGCCTGGTCGTTGATTCAAAGGTCCATCGCTGAGAGCTGAGCAAGAGTATCCGCGCAGGTTCGCCTTCGCGAGCGAAATCTCGGAGAGATTGTCGAGAGCAGTGTAGCGATGCTCACCGGAAGGGCGGATGTAAATGTGGGAGGCGCGGGCATTGCGGTACTTGAGAAGAGACAGCTTTGCGAGACCGTTGAAGCAGGTATCGCGTCCAGACCTGGAAGCATACCCCTGTCGCTAAGGACGCCTACATCGTAGAGCGGTGCCTCGATCGCTGCAAGCATGTTACGAACTGTTGCTTCGGTATTGTCCATCATCTTTGCCTTTGAGATGTCTTTATGCGAGGGGGGTGCAGGGGCAGGGAACGGACCCTGCTGCCTGCGGTAGCGGGCGCAAATGGACCGGTCAAGCTGCGGTATTTGACTGGAGGCGAACGCTCACTTTCTGGATATCCCATGCGTGTACGCTCTTGAGATTTGCTTGATTGGCGTGGCAAGCGAAGCGGCTGGCGTAGTGAGTTTCATGCAGGTACTCGGCAAGCATGGACATCTGGGCGATCTCTCTGGCGGAGTGGTCAGTGGGGTTGTTGGCCGGGCGGCGGCGGTAATGGGCAAGGGCACGGTAGACGGCGGACACAGCGGCGGCTTGGTTCATGGCATGGCTCCTTTCGTGACAGAGTGAGAAGCGGGGGCTGTTGCCAGCCCCGGCAGGGCTAGGCCGCAATCTTCTTTTTCGCGGCTGCTGACTTCTTGGATTCTGTGGTGGGTGCATTCGGCTTAATGGGCGTAGGCTGCTTCTGCTTTTTGGGTGTCTTGGCCTGTTTGGGCGTTGGCGGTGTGATGACGGCCTCGGCTTCGGTAAGGAAGTCGAGTTCGCCTTCGCGCGTGATGCCGACGTGTCCGGACAGAGCAAGCCGAATGGCGAAGCGGGTCAGCTTGTCATCTGCGGTTGCGTCGATAGTGGCCAGCAACACCTCTTCAGCGCTGCGACGTTCGTTCTCGTCGGCGATGTTTTTGGCTAGATCGTCGGCGAAGGTGTAAGGGTCAAGGTTGACTGTGGCGCGTAGCAGGACGCGCAACTGAGCGGCATTCAGGGTTTCGGGCGCGTTTTCAAGGATGCGCTCGAAGGTAGCGGCCCGGGCCTCGCGCTGTTCTTCCCTGCGGGCCTGTTCCGCCTCGTACTCCTGCTCTTCGTGTTCCTGCTGTTGGCGGTGCTCCTCGGCCCTGCGCTCCTGCTCTTCCTCGTTCTCCTTCCTCTGCTGTTCGTGCTGTTGCCTCCGTGCCTCGGCCTCTTCCTCAGTTTCGGTTGGCGGTGCTGGCGGCATGACAGATTCGGGGTGCTTGGCTCTGCGTGCTGCGGCGTGGGTCATGGATGGGGCAATTATTGTCGGTGCATACCGTGAGCGTGGTTCCTACGCGCTTGCCGTAGACGATGATGGCGGTCTTGGCTGCCTCGCACGGCACTACCGGCTCGGCGTCGGGGTTGTCGGTGTGCTCGATCTCGCGGAAGTGTCCGCGCTGGACGGCTCCGGGGCGCTTTTCCTTCGGGCTGCCGTATCCGTTCTCGATCTGGACAAGCTCGGGACGGGCTGCAGTCTCGCGGTCGATGAGGTTGTTAACCTTGATTTGGTCGCAGTTTCCATCAAGACAGTGGTCGCCGTTGGTTACGTCAGAGAAGAGGGAAGGGTTGAACCCGCTGCGGCGTGGGCATGTAACGCAAGCTCCTGCGGCGGGGTTGAGGGTTGGGTCTTCCTTGTCGAAGGGTGCGTCGGCAAGGGCAAGATAAAGGTTGTTCTGTATCCACGCCGATACATGCTTCGCGGGTAGCAGGTGAGCTTCCTTGTCCTGCCAGTCCTTGCGCCAGCACTGCTCGAAGGCCTTGGCCTGTGACTCCTGAGGAAGACGCTCGATGAGGTTAGCATGGCTTGCCGTGATGCGGTCCTGGGTGAATGCCTCGGCAACTGCGAGAATAAGTTGCAAGAGAGACAAACGGGCGTAGATGTGGCTTGCGCTCTTGCCTGTCTTTTCTACGAGAGTGGCAACCTTGTAACCCGGCATGTCGAGCAAGCGCTGATAGCCTTCGGCCTCTTCGTAGGGGTGTACATCTTCTCTAAGAGCGTTTTCGATTATTTGCCACTCGGCCGCTTGCGCATCGCTGATATCGACGATGCGGGCTGGAATGGAAAATTGCTCGGCAAGTAGAGCCGCACGATAGCGCCTTGCTCCTGCGATCAACTCGAAGCCATCGGAGTTTGGACGTACAGTGATGGGCTGAATAAGTCCGTGCTGCCGGATACTGACGGCAAGCTCCCGCAGCTTGCTCTCGTCGAATGTCCTACGGGGGTTGGTGTTAGATCCGTGAATGGTATCGATGGCGAGGTACTGGAATGCGCTGCTGTTTTGCATTTTGGCTCTCCTTGAACGTGGGTTAGGGCTGAAGGTTGGGAGCGAACGGGTTCCGTCCGCTCCGTGGTCGGGAAACGGACTATCCACTTACAAGCTTTTCGGGGTCGTAGGCTTCGGCGAAGCCTTGGCAACGCAGGTTGTTGTCCCATGTCCGGGCAAACCGCTGGTGCTGCTGGTGCAAGAGAGCTAGGAAGACATACTGACCGCGTATGTTGTTCCGGCTCCACTGCTCCACGCCTACGTAGTCGTTGCGGTAGTAGAACGCCGAGAGCTCGTTGTCCTTGAGCTCGAAACACATCTCGGGGTCGCGCATGAGATCGCCGTTCTGTTCGCCGTAGCGGGTGATAGAAACGGCTGGCAATCCTGACGGGCCTTCTTCGATGGCCTCGATGACTAGGTCCATGTAAGGGGCGGTTGCGATTTTGAGGAAGAGGCCGGTATTCCAGCCTCCGGCCTTCTCGATGATCTGGAGTACGGTCCGCATTACGCCACCTCCGCCAGGGCTGCATCGGTGGTGTTCTCGGCCGTCGTTGGCGGTGCTTCGGTCTGCTCGACTTCTACCTGCTTCGTCTCGATGGCGGAGAGAATGAGGGCTGATGTGCGCTGAATGCCTTGAGGTCATCCAGAAAGCCGCAGCCGTCATGCTCTCCGCACTCGAAACACCCGCAACGGCAGATGCTACAGCAGAGCCGGAAGCCGGAGGCCAGCCCCAAACCAACTAAGCCCTTCTCTATGGGCGGATGGCATAATGCTGTCCGCTCTAACGCCCCCGAACGCTCAACCGCACAAGGATAGTCACCATGAACCCCAACACCGGAACCGAGTACCGCAACCTCCCCCTTAACGTCCTCACCGAGTCCACCACCAACCCGCGCCGCATCTTCCAGGATGTTGCGTTGAAGGAACTGGCAGCGAGTATCAGAGTCCAGGGTGTGCTCTCTCCCTTGCTAGTTCGCCCTCTCACCGGGCAGAACTTCGAGATCGTCGCCGGAGCCAGACGCTATCGCGCCGCGCAGATCGCCGAGGCCGCAACCGTTCCTGTTCGTATCGTCAACCTCACGGATGCCGAAGCCTTAGAAGCCGCTCTGATTGAAAATGTACAGCGTCGAGATGTTCACCCACTGGAAGAGGCGCAAGGATTCCATGCGCTTCTGAATCTGGAGGAACCGAAGTACACCATCGAGCA
>JAYVDT010000413.1:0-3815 GCA_043749265.1 Rhodanobacteraceae bacterium
ACGTTTCCACTGGGCCAAAAAATTTCCAGCTTTTCTACCTTACCGGCCGTACCCAATCCAAAGTGCGGACGCTGGTCGGAAGACGAAGCGAAACTACCCCCACTCACAACATCCACTCGCTGCCGAATCCCATTCGCCGTTAGAAACACCCTGGCGCCAATCGCGTCCCGCGGACTCTTCGGACCTCCCACCAGCTTGAACGCAACCCAATGATTCTGAGGATTGGACTTAGCCTCGGCCACATTGCGAAACAGCGCCGGCACCCCGTCCAGATTATTGATAACAACATCCAGGTGGCCGCTGTTGAACAGGTCCCCCACAGCCATCCCGCGAGAAGTCATCACCTGCGCCAGCGCCGTCCCCGTCATCGCAGGCACCGGCTCCAGCGTCCCCGCGATGTTATGAAACAGCAGCGGGCGCTGTGCCCAGCTTGTACCCCACGGATACTTGTCCGCGTCCCGGTACACATGCCCGTTAACCTCGAACAGATCCTTCCAGCCATCATTGTCATAGTCGAAGAACGCTGCTCCCCACCCCAGGAACGGAATGGTCATCTCCGCAAAATGCGTATCGAAACTCACATCCGTAAAATTTGCATTGCCATCATTCCGGTACAGCGGTTTGTAGTCATCGGAGAACGTCGTGTTGAAGACATCCAGCAACCCGTTGTTGCGATAGTCTCCAATCGCAATGCCCATGGAAGCCGTCTCGCGTCCGTCCTTGTTCAGCGCATATCCGCTTGCGTAGCTGACATCCTCAAACGTCCCATCGCCCTTGTTCAAATACAGATAATTCGGCGTTGAATCGTTAGCCACCAGGAGGTCAGGCTTGCCATCCCCATCCACATCCACAAATACTGAAGAAAGCCCGTAGTAACCCGGCTTATCCGCCACTCCGGCCTTGACGCTCACGTCCGTAAAGGTGCCATCGCCGTTGTTGTGAAACAGATGGTCCGGCTCACCTGGCAGCCCGTGCGGCCCGCACATCACCTTCACCCCGCGATACTGGCAAAAGCTGAACGACACGCCGCCCCCGCCTGACTCCGGGGGATTCTGAATGTCGTAGTGAACATAGCCCGGCACAAACAGATCCAGTCGGCCGTCGCCATCATAATCACCCCACGTGGCCCCCGTGGACCAGTTGCCCAGCGTCACGCCGGCCTTTTCCGCCATGTCGGTAAAGGTCCCGTTGTGGTTGTTATGGTAGAGCCGGTTCTTTCCAAAGTTCGTTACATAGAGGTCCGGCCACCCGTCGTTATCGAAGTCTCCAACCGCCACCCCAAAGCCCCAGCGATCGTTCTGCACGCCGGCCTTCTCGGCCACGTCTGTGAACGTTCCATCGTGATTATTGTGGAACAGCGCGGCATGCGGCGGCGTCTGCTTGCCGGTCAGCGCATCCACGGTGCTTCCGTTTGCCAGGTAGATATCCAGCCAGCCGTCATTGTCGTAATCGATCAGGCCCACGCCCGACCCAATCACATCCAGAATGTACTTCTTCTCGGGCGCGCCCATCTTATGCTGCCATGTCGCCAGTCCAGCCTTGCGGGCTACATCCTCAAAGATCACCGGGCCACTGGCGACAAACCCACCCGCCGTAATCGGCCTCTGCTGCGCATCCAGCTTTGCCGGAAAAGTGCCCGCTGTACTGGATCCTCCCGGGGTAGGCGACTGTGCCCCCTCCTGAGCTTTCTTCCCCCCCGTCTCAAGCGGGCTCTGCGCGCAGGCGACCCCTCCAAAAGCAAACGCTAAGGCTAACAAACCAGCACGAGATGAAGAGAAACCAGGGGTCACAGACATTAAACTCGCAGACGGAACATTGCTCAGTCATAATACGCTCCCTCTTCAAACGAAGGGAAGACCAATGTATATATGCCGACCACCCTTTGTCTTTACCTTCAGGCTGTCTTGATCGCCTTGCAATGTTATAGTTGGCGACGTTAATCTTATCCATGTTTCGGGGAGATCGTTATGGGTCATCTGTTTCACGTCGCGCCACACCGCTGCACTTTGTCCATTGCCCGCCACGCTACACTGGGTCTCGCTCTTGCCGGTCTCATGACATTGGGCGGGCTCTTTGCCCCAGTCGCTCCAGTCGCTCAAGCGCAGACCAGGCCCGCCGCGTCCAGCATGAAAGTCATCGGCGGCAGCGACAATACCTGGTGGAAGCACGCCGTCCTCTACGAGATCTATCCCCGCAGCTTCCAGGACACCAACGGCGACGGCACCGGCGACCTCAACGGCATCACGCAGCACCTCGGCTACCTCAAAAAGCTCGGCATTGACGGCATCTGGATCGCTCCCATGTTCCCGTCACCCCAGATCGACTTCGGCTACGACATCTCCGATTACAAGGCCGTCGACCCCCAGTACGGAAACCTCGCCGACATGGACCGGCTCATTGCCGAGGCAAAAAAGCGCAATATCCGCGTCATGCTGGACATGGTCCTCAACCACTCGAGCGACAAACACGCCTGGTTCCAGGAATCCAGAACCAGCCGCACCAACCCCAAAGCCGACTGGTACATGTGGGCAGATGGCATTGGCCCCAACAAGGACCAGGTTCCCAACAACTGGCAAAGCGTCTTCGGCCACTCCGCATGGACCTGGGTACCCGCCCGCAAACAGTTTTACTATCACAAGTTCTATCCCGAGCAGCCCGACCTGAACTGGCGCAAGCCAGCGGTTGAAAAGGCGATGTTTGACGTTCTCCGTTTCTGGCTGGATCGCGGGGTAGCCGGCTTCCGTCTCGACGCCATCCCGACCCTCTTCGAGAACGAAGACATGAAGAATGAAACCGTCGTACTCGACGCCCAGGGCAAAACCAGTAAGAACGCCTTTGGCGATGTGCGCCTGCACGAGACTCAGACCAGCAATTTGCCCGAAGTTGACGTTGTCCTTCGCCGCATGCGCAAGCTCGTGGATAGCTACCCTGGAGAGCGCGTGCTCGTCGGCGAAACGTACGTTGAAACCATTGCAGATCTCGACAAACTCTACGGCGGCACCGCCAAGGACGAACTCCAACTCCCCATGGACTTCAAGATCGGCATGATCAACAAACTGGACATCGCAGCCTTCCGCAAGAACATCGCCGAGTCCCAGACCGGCATCCACGGCAGCCAGCCACTCTTCGTCTTTGACAACCACGACAATGCCCGCATGGACCGCTACTGCACCGCCGCAGCCACCATGGGGTCCGCTTACAACTCCACCTCGCCCCAGTGCATGGCCATCCAGAAGATGCTCTCCACCATCCTCTTCACCTCTCGCGCCACATCGCTCATGTACTACGGCGACGAGATCGGCATGGTCACCACGCCTCCCGCTCGCAAGCAAGACGTGAAGGATCCGATCGGCATCCTCGGCTGGCCGCTGGAAAAGGGTCGCGACGGCGACCGCACTCCCATGCAGTGGAACGTCAGCTCCAACGCCGGCTTCACCACCAGCGCGACCCCCTGGCTGCCCGTCCCGCCCAGCTACACCACCATTAACGTGCAGACTGAAGAAGGCCAGCCCAACTCCCTCCTCAACTGGTACACGTCCCTGATGAACCTGCGCCATACCAACGGCACGCTCCACAGCGGCTCTATGGAGATGCTCGACACCGCAAACCCTAAGGTCCTTTCCTTCATGCGCAAGGGGCCCAGCGGAACGGTCGTTGTCGCTCTCAACTTCACCAACTCAGACCAGACCGTAGCCCTCGACGCAGCCGGCACCGGCAAGGTCATAACCTTGCTTACCGACGCGCCCAACATGAAGAATCCAGCCTCGCTCAAGACCATCTCGCTCCCCGCTTTCGGAACCTGGGTCGGAGAGATT
>JAYVDT010000414.1:0-3776 GCA_043749265.1 Rhodanobacteraceae bacterium
GGCACACTGTTGGCGGTGTTGATTGCGTGGCAGTGCGCTCATCGCAGCAGGATCTCCTCGAGCCATGAATCGTCCTTCCCAAGCTTTGGGTATGCATGAACAATCACTTCCACCACGCATCTGGACCAGTTCTTGGCCGCAGACCGCTCTGTCTTCTCAGGACATTTGCCTTCGGCCTTCAACGCTGAAATCGCGATACCCCAGGTTGGCGCTCTATCCGTGTTGATGATCTCTGGCGTTGATCGTTGAGAGTCCTTTCACATCCTTCAGGTCCTTCGTGGAGAATTGCACCGGGCCCCAGCGGGCTAAAACCAGCTCTCGCTCGTCAGTCTCGCGGCTTTACCGAATGATGGGCTGATGCGTTATCGGCGCGATGTTGTAATCCGCATCCGGCATCGGCAGCTCAGCCAATGACGGCTTCGCTCTAAAGTGTTCTGCAATCTTCTGCTTGTCGATGCGCCGCCCGTATCGACCACACATCGCAATCGCCCCGTTCAGCTCTAGTAGCTTGTTGAAATACTCCGCCTGTGGCCAGATCGACCTCGCAATTGGGGATGCTGAGGGTTGCTAAACCGTTCCGGACCGCTCCTGGGGCATCCTCGCATCACGGCTTTTCGGCCGCTCGGGACCTTCAGCCTTTTTCAACAAGCTCCTAGGGGTAAGCTTTGCTGAAGGATGACTCGCTCTTAGCTTCCTGCCTTGCCTTCCAGACGCATGTTTCTCGTTCCCGGAAGCGCAGACCGCGACATTCATCCTCCTCCTACTTCGTAGATGCGCAAAGATGCTTTGACTTCCAGTTATCTACCAGCGTTGTTGGAGGCTTCGATGCATCATGAAGCACAAGGATCAGGCCGCGCCGGGCTTCAGTACCAACAGCTGTCAATTCCATGGGCACGCCCTCAGGTATCACGATGTTCGATCCCTCTTTTCCGATCTGCACTCCGCTTGGAGTCTCCAGACAGGTCTCGCCACTCTCGGTGTAGAAAGCCTCTATTCCCGAATGAAGATGGGTCTTGCTTACCATCCCCGGCTTCAGGATTGCCTCCATATACTGCGCGGTATAGCTTCGTTCCTTGTCAACTGCAAGGGGTCCTATCTGCGTAATGCGAATCCCGGTAGAAGGGCGTTCCGGCTTACCTCCAATCGTAAGGAGCCAGACTTTGCCCAACGATTCGACGACCGTTCCATGCGTTCCCTTCGCCTGCTCAGCAAGTGTTTTTGTGGGGAACAGGTCGATCGTCCAGTAGACGGGGACCAGTGGGACACCGAGCGGATGGCTTGTGAGAATCCAGCATCCGGTCTCGCCTGTTTTCTGGATTACAGACTTACAACTCACCAGATCGCTTGGCTGTTGGGCGCAGGCTGCGCTACCGGCACAAAGAATTGGAAGGCAGGCCACAACGGCAGGAATAAGCAGTTTCGAGGGTAATTTGAATATCAAGAGCATCTCCTTAAGAAGTTCCAGATGATATTTAGAAGGATGCATACCAAAAATCCTTCAGCCAGAGCGGGCCTATCGCTTTTGAACCTGTGCTGCTTGATGCCTCACGATTTGCCACCGCCCATCACGATAGACATAGACATTGGTAAATCGGAGATCAAACTTTCCTGAATTGCCTAGGTATGTACCTTCCAGATGTTCAAGCCCAGTCACCATTGCGGTCTCTCCGTAGATAGACACTTTCATTTCTGTGTCCTCAATGACAGCGGGCTTAAGGTCTCCGGACGAAAACATCGCCATATCCTGGCCTCGCGTCGACTCACCACCGGTCATGAGCCCGACAGAAAACTCTTTGGCGTAGAAGCTCTCAAGAAAACTCATGTCCGCGGCTTTGCGAGCCTCAGCCCAATCGTGTTGGAGTTTGAAGAACGTCTGAGCGTCGGCTTTGGGCTCGGCTTGGACTGGCAGCACGTTCAGAGTCAGAACAAGCACCGCAATTACTAAACCGTACGAGGCGAACGATGTTGCGCTCTTCAAGACGACCTCCGAATTCCGATTGGCAGAGTGTACCAAGCCCAGTGCTTTTAGGGAGAAGTCTCTTCTGCCTTAAGACTTGTGCCGGCAAAGGGTCCGGCCTGATTATTCCGTCACTCTCTCTGCAAGCCCCCCCGCAACGCCTGCACGTTGCGCAATTATGGTGCCGATGCAAGAAGCTAGAAGCATGTTCTTCAACAAGTCTGCATCTGTTCTCCAGGTTACAAGTTCCTCCTTGGAATCAAGCCAAGGATCCTGCCAAGCTACAAACCTGTCACGGAAATTACTACTACCTTCTTTTCGATCTGGGCTATTTATTCATTCCTGCTTATACTCATCACGCAGAATAATTATGTCGCAAACGGCGATGCGGGATCGGTTGTGCGGGTTTGTCCCGTAGCCCCGGACCACCCGCTATTCGGAAAGCCACTCAAGATCGTTGCAGAAAGACTTTAAGCCAATAGGAAAAGGGTTTCCGGCCACCCTCGTTTGCCAGGTCGCTGCTCCTCTCGTAGACCTTTATGGGCAACGTTCTGGTGTTTAGGGAAGATCGCGTGTTGCTCAACAAAGGCTTTGCGCACGCCAACGTGCGATGGAACGTGGCAAATGCACCCGAGGCCCACTTCTGGCTCGAATCGGTCAGCAAGCAATTCACCGCGGCGCTCGTCCTGCTCCTGGAGCAGCAGGACAAGCTAGACATCGACGATCCTGGGACTCGCTATCTTGAGGATCTCCCGAATGCATGGAAGCAGGTCACACTCTCAACACTGCTCGACCATTCCTCCGGCGTCCCTCATTTGACGAGCCCCAGAAATTTCCGTTCATAGCAGATGACCATTTGTATTGCTGTACCCAGCTCTGCTCCCAGGCGCAGATGCCAGTGGACTTGACGCGATTGGACGGCGACGTGCCGGAGATGATAACGCTTACATGGACAGATTGACCGAAAATTCGGCGGACCCGGACGCACAGGTGAACTGACCTCCGGATGACAGGTTCAGCATGACAAAGCTACGGACAGGATTTTTTTCGTTGCGGTTCCGTCTTTCCAACGTTTGCAGCGGTCTCATTTGTCTTCTGCTCTGGCTCGTCGCGTTTACAGTCCCTTTCGCTGCACGGCCCTTGGCTGCCCAGGAAGTCACTGGGACTTTTCATAATCCGCTGCTGTCCGCGGGGCCGGATCCGTGGGTCATCGCTGCCAACGGTTTTTACTATTACATGAATACAACCGGACGCGATCTGACCATCCGCCGGACGCGCGATATCGCCGATCTTGCGCATGGCAAGTTGAAAACCGTCTGGACGCCTCCGGAGATGGGCCCCTATTCAAAAGATATCTGGGCACCGGAGCTTCACCGCTTTCAAGGAAAGTGGTACATCTACTTCGCCGCGGACAACGGGCACAACGAAAGACATCGCATTTACGTGGTGGAAAATCCGGCTGCCGATCCGCTTGACGGAACCTGGACCTTCCGTGGAAAGGTGTCCGATTCAAGCGATCACTGGGCCATCGACGCATCCGTCTTCGAGTCCAGGGGCCAGGCATACATGGTGTGGTCGGGCTGGGAAGGAACGACGGACGGCGAGCAGCGTATCTACATTGCACGGCTCAAGAATCCCTGGACCATAGACTCCGAACGGACCGCCATCTCGATCGCCACTTACCCTTGGGAGCGCGTAGGTGACCTACTCGATCGGCCCGCCGTTCCGCATGTTGAAGTCAATGAGGGTCCTGAGATCCTGCAACACGGAGAGGACATTTTCCTGGTCTATTCCGGCTCCGCCTGCTGGACGGACTACT
>JAYVDT010000415.1:0-3769 GCA_043749265.1 Rhodanobacteraceae bacterium
GTCCATCTCGGAGATCGTGAACGGGGGCGGGAGCATCTTTCCCTTGCACCAGGCTTCACTTTCGCCCAAGATCAGCTCCCCGGTGAAAACCTTCTATGCGAATAGGGGAGACCAGGTCCACCGCGGCCAGCTGCTGGCGGTTCTGGAGAACAAGGATTTGGCCGGAACGGCGGTTTCGGCTCAAGGCAGCTATGACCAAGCCAAGGCGAACTACGCCAAGATTCTTCAAAGTGGCTTGCCCGAACAGCTGCAGACGGCGGAGCTCGCACAGAAGAACGCCGCCGCCGCCCTCGAGGCACAGCAGAAGCTCTATGACAGCTACCTGTGGCTGTTTGAGCAGCATGCCGGCGCGCGCAAACAGGTGGATCAGGCGGAGGTCGCCCTGTTAGCGGCCAAGAACCAGGAGTTAGCGGCCCGAAAGCAGCTCTCCGATCTTAGGTCTGGGGGCAGGTCGCAACAGGCGGACGCTGCCAGGGGACAGGTGGAATCGGCACGGGGGCAGTTTCTTTCCGCGCAGGCGCAGCTGGATTACACCCGTCTGCGCAGCCCGATTGCTGGCGTGGTCGCGGACCGCGCCGTCTATCCCGGTGACATTGCACCGGCAGGCACACCCCTGATCATTGTGATGGATGTCAGCCGCATCTTCGTGAGATTGCATTTGCCACATCCGCAGTCGGCGCTGCTGAAGCTGGGGGACCCAGGCGAAATCCATATCCCCGGGGTAAAGAAGGCGGTTGCAGGCAAGATCGCCGTCATCAGTCCCGCGCTCGACCCGAACAGCACGACGGTCGAGGTGTGGGTAGAGGCAACTAATCCAGCCAACGACCTTCAACCGGGTACCTCGGTGCGCGTGGACGTGGTCGCGCGTGTAGTGCCGAATGCACTGGTGATTCCGCTCACGGCCGTCTTGACGGACGCAAACGGAGACAAATCGGTGATGACCATCGCGCCCGATCTGCGGGTGCATCGGCAGCCGATCACAACCGGCATTGAGAACAATGGCATGGTGCAGGTTCTGAGCGGCCTGCAGTCTGGCCAGGAGATCGTCACGACCGGCGCATACGGTCTTCCCGACAACACTAAAATCAAACCGCAAGCATCCTCAACCAGTGCTACCAACGCCGCCCGACCATGACCCCTACTACCGAAAAGACGGACGAGGAAAAGGACCACCGCAGCGATCAGGGCGAGGGGACATTCTGGCTTGTGCGGTACTCCAAGGCGCTGATCGGCCTGGTCGTCGCGCTGGTCGCGCTGGGTATCTATGTGGCGTTCCAGATTCCTACCGGCGTCTTTCCCACAACCAACTTTCCGCGCATCATCATCGCTCTCGATAACGGCGTGATGCCGATCGACCAGATGCTGGTCAGCGTGACCCGCCCTGTAGAGATTGCTGTCAGCAGCGTTCAAGGCCTGAAGGATGTTCGGTCCATCACCAGCCGGGGTACCGCCGAGATCGACCTGTTCTTCGACTGGAACTCCGACATGTTCCAAACCTTACAGCGGGTTGATTCGGCTCTTGCAACGGTGCAGGGCAGCCTGCCTCCGACGGTCAAAGTGAACGCGAATCGCCTCACCTTTTCCAGCTTCCCAATCTTGGGATTTGGGCTCACGTCGAATTCCATGCCGCCGACCAAGCTTTGGGAGATCGCGACATACCAGCTAAAGCCCAGGCTGAATCGCATTGCCGGCGTGGCCACGGTAACAGTGCAGGGCGGCGAGGAACCGGAGTATCAGATCACTCCCGATCCGGTGAGTCTGATTAGGACTTCAACGACCGTTCCGCAGATCATGGCCGCCATCCAAAGTACGAACGTCATCTCCTCGCCGGGCCTGATCTCAAGTCACCACGAGCTTGTGCTCGATCTGGTGGACGGCCAAGTGCACGATCCTGCCGAACTGGCGCAGATCGTGATCAAGAAGACCCCGGCAGGTGTCTCAGTGCATGTCGGCGATGTCGCGACCGTGCATGCCTCGGTCAAGCCGGTATATACGGTGGTGACTGCCCGCGGCAACCCCGCGGTCCTTCTGAACATCACCCGCCAACCTGGCACCAGCACTATCGCGGTCGCCGCCGCGGTGCAGAAGGAGCTGGAGCAGCTGCGAGCAACGCTTCCTCCGGGGATCGAAATTTCTGCCTTTTACGATCAGTCCGGCTCAGTGAAGTCGTCGCTGAACAGCGTACGCGACGCGGTGCTTATCGGTATCGGTCTGGCTTCGTTGGTGCTGATTCTGTTCTTGAGGGACTGGGGTAGCTCCCTGGTTGCGGGGCTCGTGATTCCGGTGACGATTGCCATCACATTCATCGTTATGCATCTGCTGGGCGAGAGCTTCAACATGATGACGCTCGGCGGCATGGCTGCCGCAGTTGGTCTAGTGATCGACGACGCCATCGTGGTGGTAGAGAATATTGTGCGGCATCGGGATCTGGGCGAGCCCAAAAACCAAGCCATACAAAGCGCGGTGGATGAGCTGATGGTGCCGCTCTTCTTCTCGACCGTCTGTCCGGTGAGCGTCTTCCTTCCCCTGATCGCCATCACCGGCGTCACTGGTAGCTTCTTTCGCGCGCTGGCAGTGACGATGGGCGCGGCCCTGATTACCTCGCTGGGGCTTGCGCTGACATGGACCCCGAACTTGAGCCAGTACCTTCTCGGTAAGAAAAAAGAGGAGAAGGACAAGAGCGAAAAGGAGTCGAAGAAATCAGGCCCCATGGCCAAAGTACTCGGCGGCTATGAGCGTCTGCTGAAGCTGGCGCTCGATCACCGGTGGGTGCTGGCCGGCCTTTCCCTGCTCGTTATCGCTGTGTCCTATT
This sequence comes from Rhodanobacteraceae bacterium, assembly GCA_043749265.1. GTDB lineage: Bacteria > Acidobacteriota > Terriglobia > Terriglobales > Acidobacteriaceae > Edaphobacter. Next base: position 2,813 of record JAYVDT010000415.1, read on the forward strand.
GGAGTTACACCCAGCTTGGCTCCGATCTTCTCCCGCCCATGGACGAGGGCAGCTTTGTGATTGACTACATCATGCCGGCGGGAAGCTCGTTGGCCGAGACCAATCGCGTCGTCAGTCATATCGTTTCTATCGTGCAGACGATCCCTGAAGTCGAGACAACCGCGCGCAGAACGGGACTGCAGCTCGGTCTCGCAGCGGTGACTGAGGCGAATACCGGAGACATCTCGGTTCAGTTGAAGCCGAGCCGCAGCCGCACCACGGACGCCATCGTCGCGGACGTGCGTTCGCAGGTCGCGGCTGCCGAGCCCGGGATTCATATCGAGTTCGGCCAACTTCTTCAGGATATGATTGGCGATCTCACCAGCGCACCGCAACCGGTCGACATCAAGTTGTTCTCTGAAGATGACGCCCTGCTTCGCCACTGGGCGCCACTAGTGGCTGATAAGGTGGGCAAGATCAGTGGCGTGGTCGACATACTGAATGGCATCGAGAACACGATCAGCGGTCCGGCAGTGCTGTACAAGGTGAATCCGCAGATCAGCTCGCAGACGGGGTTCACGCCGGAGGAAGTGGAGACGGATGCGAACGCAATCCTCGATGGAGAGACGGCAGCGACTCCTCTAATCGTCAACAGCCGCGCCTATACGATCCGGGTGCGGTTTCCCCCACAAGATCGAAGCTCCGTGGAAGCTATGAACAACACACTGCTGGGCAGCGCCTCGGGCAGCACCGCCACGCTCGGATCTCTCGCCCAGATTGTCAATCAACCCGGCCAGACCGAGATTCGGCAGGATAACCTGCAACGCTACGTGGCCGTGACCGCTCGTCTAGAAGGTACAAATCTTGGCGCGGCCATTGCGAACATCCAGAAGACAGTGACCGGCATGAACCTGCCTGTCGGCATTCGCGTGGAATATGGCGGCACCTACCAGACGCAGCAGAGCTCCTTCCGCAGCC
>JAYVDT010000416.1:0-3759 GCA_043749265.1 Rhodanobacteraceae bacterium
GCGACCAGGGCGATCCGGTCTGATTCTTTTACTCGCAGCTCCTGGGCATCGCGGATGATGAGACCCGACTGCGTGTAGGGCGCAATCGCAGCAAGCGCAGGCAACTCGTCGATGAGCTGGGCGGTCAGATCGCCGGCAATGGTGAAGGGCTTGCCGGTCTGGATCGGCGGAGCAGAGGTGATCTGCAAAGTTCCTAGGAGTTCGCCGTGATGCTCTTCAATGTTGAGCACCCGAATCTTCGCACCAAGCCCTGCAACTACGTCGAGCAGTGCCGAGCGTGTCGGATTCATCCCTGTTGAGTCGAGGATCAGATTCGCATCCGGGAACAGCAGCACGGCGCAAAGGAAGAATGCTGCGGAAGAAAGATCTCCGGGGACAGTTGCATCGATGGCTTTCAGGCTTTGACCGCCGGGGATAAAAAGGCGGTCGTCAGTGCGAGTAAGGGTCGCGCCGAAGGCTCGGAGGGCGTGTTCCGAATGGTCGCGGGTGCGGACGGCTTCAGAGAGCGACGTCGTACCCTGCGCTTGCAGGCCCGCGAAAAGGATCGCCGTCTTTACCTGCGCGGAAGGGATGGGCTTATCGAAATTAATGGCAGTGAGCGGTTCGCCATGGATCGTGATGGGGGCGTGGCCTTCGGTCAGGGTGATCTGGGCGCCCATGGCACCGAGCGGTTTGCGAATTCGCTCCATGGGGCGGACGGTCAGAGAAGCGTCGCCAGTAAGGGTAAACGTGCCCGGATGTGGGGCAATCAGTCCTGCAAGCATGCGCATCGTCGAGCCGGAGTTGCCGCAGTCCAGTGGGTTGGCGGGGGAGGTGAATGTACCGGCGGTACCGGTGATTTCAATATGGGTGGGGAAGTGCTCGACCTTCGCACCGAGCGCGGCCATGCAGGCAAGCGAACTGTGCGGGTCTGCGCCTGTCGAGAAGTTGGATAGGCGGGTCGTTCCTGCTGCCAGACCGGCCAGCATAGCGTAGCGGTGGGAGATGGACTTGTCGCCGGGAAGCACGAGAGAGCCTTGGAACGAGCGGGCAGGACGAATTAGTTCGGTAGCCATGGGCCTTCAGGATAAGCCATTTGTGCCGATGTAGAGAGTAGTGAAACCGCTTTGGGCTCGAGAACGTAAATTAAATAGCAGAACCAACCTTCGCCCAGGCTCCGCGTCAAAACCGTTGTTACGACTTGAATTTCGTTACGATTGCGGAAAGAATAGAAGAGTCGGGCCTTCATAAGAACATACGGCCACTAAAACGGGGTTTATCTTGAATTGCATCGCAAAGAATCTAACGGGTTTGGCATTGGCCGCTGTGGCCGTAACAGGGATGAGCGGTTCAGTAGCCCGGGCTGCGCAACTTGGCAATGACGCCAAGGCTGCCATTCCAAAGGAGGTCCAGCAGGTCATTGTGGTGGATTATCGTGCGATGCAGAACTCGCCCGCAGCCATGAATCTGAAAGATCGCGTTCTTCCGCCCGAGTTGAAGCGTCTGGAGACGGCGCTCAAAACTAGCGGCCTGAAGGTGGACCAGGATGCTGACACGCTCGCTTTTGCGTCGTTCAAGTCTGGTGACGGTACGCGAATCGTTGGGATCGCGCAGGGACAGTTCCACACCGGAACGATCATGTCGAACTTCACCAAGAACAAGACTAAAGCGATCTCGCTGCGTAATAACGCCATCTACCCCCTGGGCTCTGCCGGGATGAGTGTCTGTTTTTTAAATCAGACGACAATGGTCTTTGGCGACAAGGAAGCCGTGAGAGCTTCGCTCGATGCTCGTGACGGCGTTGCCGGAAACTTCCTCCAGAATAGCGACATGGTGAACGAAATGGCGACCGTGGACTCAAAGGCAATCTGGAGCCTGCTGGATCAGAAGGGTACTCAAACGATGATGAAGAGCGTTCTGGGTGAGGCTTCGCAGCTTGCGGATTACGACACAGTTCGCAATCGTATGCGCAGTTCGCGGTACACGATGGACTTTGCCAATGGTGTTAAGTTCGATATGGCGGTCGTCATGTCGGATACCATCACGGCGGCCACGGCCGCGACGCTGATGAAAGGCGTGTCGATGATGAAGAAGAATTCGGGTTCGCCGCTTGAGAAGACTGCGCTCGATTCGACAACGATCGATTCGAACTCAGGCACCTTGACCGTGGATTACTCCTCCTCGGACAGCCAGTTTTCGAGCTTGCTCAACTCTCCGCTGTTTCAGTCCGTCGTAAAGTAGACCCCTGGAATCGACAGGCCATGGGAACTTCCCGTGGCTTGCTTTCTCGTTAAGCGAAAATCCGGAGACATTTACGATAGATTGAGGGCAAGGATGAGTTGATGTTCCTTGAAGCAATAGAGGCGTATCAGCGAACCTTCCCTGAGGCGCTCCCCGGCTGAAGAAACTACGGGCGGAGACAGGTGGCAGAAGGACCGTGGGGGTGGCAAGCGGGACTTCCAACTTCCCGCGATCATGTTGCAAAGCTCCGCAACCGTGTCAGCAAAGAGCGAAGGCGCAAGTCTGTCTGGCGGAACTCCAATAAAGTTGGACGTTAGTGTGATGGCCGCCGACTCGTCCACTTGGAGTGAACAGAATCCAGTAAGGGTGCCGGTAAAGTCGACCCTTGCCGTAAAACAGGGGTCTTGGGGAAGATGATTCTCTGCCGACGGCAGGCATGTAAGGGTCAGCATGATCGCGAAGACCTCTGCGACGGCCCAATCGAGTTGGCGAGTCAGTTCGTAAGACACGCTACGCGGCCTCCTGCGACGGTAATTAGGTGTTGTTGAGCAATGGAAGCACGCGGGCCCTGATCTGGTCCGCAGTGAAGGGTTTGCAGATGTAGCCCTGGGCCCCGGCGGCAATGGCTCGGAGAACCAATGGCTCGGACCCTTCCGTGGTGATCATTACGACGGGGACTCCGGTTGCCAGACCTTCTGCACGCCGCTGCTCAAGGAACTGCAGGCCGTCCATCACGGGCATGTTGATGTCGGACAGGATGAGTCCGCACGGCCCTGAACTGCGGAGTTGCGCAAGGCCCTCAAATCCATTTGCGGCCTCGAGGACCTCGGACAAGTTGATTCCGGATTGACGAAGGGCTCGCTCAACTACCTTTCGCATGACAGCGGAGTCGTCGATGATGAGTGCTCGCATACGGATGTTATCGGCTGGATCGAGCCGGAAAGTGACCGCAGATTGGGTTGGAGTCCTCTAACTTGCGATCCTGCTGGTTTGGCTCCCCACATGCATTAGTCCGGGCATGGATAGCGGACTCTATGCGGCATATACGGGGTTGTTGGCGCGGACGCAGGCCCTGGATACCGCGGCTAACAATCTTGCAAATGCCGGCACCAACGGATTCAGAGCGCAGCGGGATGTCTTTCGCGAGGTCCTCGCCGGCGGATTGGGCGGGCAGACGTCCCAGGTGGGCGACAGCGTAAACGGTTTTGGCGTGCTTGGGGGGAGCCGGGTCGACCTGGGACAAGGGCCCACAGTGGCGACGGCCAATCCGCTGGACCTCGCGCTCGACGGCTCAGGATTCTTCGCCATTCAAACCAAACAGGGCGTCCGCTACACGCGGGATGGATCGTTCACGCGCTCGCCGGAAGGCGTGATGCAGACGGCGGCCGGCGAGTCCGTCATGGACCAGAGTGGCCAACCAATCACCTTACCGAGCGGCGCGGTAGAGGTCTCAGGCGATGGCACGGTATCCGTCTCCGGTGGCGTGGTGGCGAAGGTCGGGGTTTTTAAGTTTCCAGCTGGTGATCTGACAGCCGAGGG
>JAYVDT010000417.1:0-3754 GCA_043749265.1 Rhodanobacteraceae bacterium
GTTCTTCGCACCGTCGCTGGCTCCGGTCCCGATGCCGCCCGCTACGGCCACGGCCTTCGATCCAACTTCCATTGAGGCGCGGTTCGAACACCTGCTCGAGACGGTTCAGCACAACCGGCCACATGATGATCTCGATCTGATTCGCCGCGCATGGGTCTTTTGCGTGCAGCAGCACGAGGGACAGAAACGAGCTTCAGGCGAACCCTACATCATTCATCCGCTGGAGGTTTGTCAGATTCTTGCGGATCTCAAGATGGACTCGACTGCCATTGCGGCCGGCCTGTTGCACGATGCGGTGGAAGACACGGACGTGACGAGCCCGGAGATTGCGAAACGCTTCAATGAGCAGGTAGCGCACATCGTTGAAGGCGTTACGAAGCTGGACAAGATCAAGTTTGCGAACCGCGAAGATCACCAGGCGGAGAATATCCGCAAGATGCTGTTGGCCATGGTTACGGACGTGCGCGTGGTCATCATCAAGCTGGCGGATCGTCTGCACAACATGCGGACGCTTGAGCATCTGAAGCCGGAGAAGCAGCAGAAGATTGCACGCGAGACGCTGGACATTTACGCGCCGCTCGCACACCGCCTGGGTATGGGTAAACTGCGTGGCGAGCTTGAAGATCTGGCCTTCCGCTACACCGATCCCTACGCCTACGTTCAGGTTGCGCAGGAGGTGGAAGCGCTTCGGAACGCCAATGAAGATTTTCTTGCGAGCATTGTCGCGACGCTTGAGGTGAAGCTTGGTGAGGCGGGAATTCAGGGCCGGGTAGAGTCGCGCATGAAGCGGCTTTACTCTATCCAGCAGAAGTTGGACTCGCAAAAAATTCCTGTCGATCAGGTCTATGATCTGCTCGCGGTCCGGGTCATCTGCCATACGGTGGCGGAATGTTACGCGGTACTCGGGCTGCTGCATGCGCAGTGGCGTCCGGTGCCGGGGCGCATCAAGGACTTCATCGCAATGCCGCGGCCTAATTTGTATCAGTCCTTGCACACAACGCTGATTGCGCCGGGCGGACACCAGTTTGAGGTACAGGTGCGGACGGAAGACATGCACCGGATCGCGGAGGAAGGCATCGCCGCGCACTGGAAGTACAAGGCCGGCGATGCGGTCAGCGCGAAGGACGAGCAGCGGCTGGCGTGGGTCCGCCAACTGATGGAATGGCAGAAGGAGATGACAGATCCCAACGAGTTCATGTCGACGTTGAAGATCGACTTGTACCCGGAGGAGGTTTACACCTTCACGCCCAAGGGCAAGGTTGTGGTGTTGCCCAAGGATGCAAGCCCCATCGACTTTGCGTACGCGATTCATACCGAGGTCGGCAACACGACGATTGGCGCGAAGGTCAATGGTCGCATTGTGCCGCTGCGGACGAAGCTGCGTAACGGCGACATCGTGGAGGTGTCCACCCAGACTGGTCATGCGCCGAGCCGCGATTGGCTTTCGTTCACCAAGAGCAGTCGCGCACGCAACAAGATCAAGCATTGGCTCAACGAGCATCAGCGCGAGCGCGCCATTGAGATTGGCAGGAAGCTGCTGGATCGCGAAGCCAGGAAGTGGAAGGTTTCGCTGAACAAGATCTACGAAGCCGACTATCTTCGTGTAGCGAACGACTACGGTCTGGGTACGGAGCCGGAGTTGCTTGCAGGCGTGGGATTTGGCAAGTATTCCGCGCGCGTGGTGTTGAACAAGTTGCAGCCGGGCTCGACGCTGCCGTTCGAGGAGCCGGAGCCAGCGGCGGGCGTGGGCAACGCGATTGCGCAGATGTCGGATGCGGTAAAGCGCGTCTTTTTCGGCAAGGGTTCGGACTCGCTGCAGGTGGAAGGGCAGGACGATCTGCTGGTCTATCGCGCACGATGTTGCAACCCGATTCGCGGCGAAGAGATTATCGGATACGTCACGCGGGGCAAGGGTGTAGCCGTCCATGCGCGTGGTTGTCCTAACGTGCAGAACCTGCTGTATGAATCGGATCGGCGCATCTCGGTGGAATGGGGAAGTGACGGTACGGGTCCGACCGGGGCGAACAAGCCGACGACTTATCCGGTGAAGCTCACCATCCTGTGCGACGACCGCTCGGGCATGCTGAAAGAATTTACGGCGATCATCTCGGACGACGGCACCAATATTCGTTCGGTGGATTCGAAGCCATCTGCGGACGGCTCATTTGTCGTGGACTTCGTGATTGAAACCGTGGACATGCGGCACCTGACGAAGCTGACGCAGAATCTTCGCAAGGTGCCCGGCGTCCGCGGCGTACAGCGCGTGCAGAAGATCTAGTCACGCTAGTAAACCTGCAGGACAAAGACGCGCGGACGATTCGGCTGCCAGGTTGGCATGACGACTTCGATCGAGCCGCTCCGCCTTAACTTTGAGGTCAACGTTTCGGCGTGCAGATTCAGACGGCGCTGCATCTTGTCTCGTTTGCGATGGCCCCGCTGCGGGCCGTCTTTTTCTCCTTCGAGGCGAGTCTCTCGACGAAGGAGAAAAAGAGGTTTCAAAGACCGCGCCAACCGCTGCCCTGCTACATACCTAAAGACTTCACGAGGAACGCGTACATGTCGGCTGTAACGTCAAGCTGCTTCGAGAGCGGCATGCCTCCGCCGTGGCCCGCACGCGTCTCCACACGGATGAGCATAGGCGCCGCACCGGGTGTCTTCTCCGCCGCCGCCTGCATCGCCGCCGCGAACTTGAAGCTGTGTGCAGGAAATACACGATCGTCATGGTCAGCGGTTGTGATCAACGTCGGTGGGTAGTGCACTCCGGCCTTCACGTTGTGCACGGGGCTGTACTTCAAGATCGCGCGGAACTCGTCCTCGTGTTCGCTCGGCGAGCCATAGTCGGACTTCCATGCGTAACCAATCGTGAACTTATCGAACCGCAGCATGTCCATCACGCCCACCTGCGCCAACACAGCGCCAAACATCTCTGGCCGCTGCAGCTCAACGGCTCCCACAAGCAATCCGCCGTTCGATCCGCCGTTGATTGCAAGCTTCTTGGCCGTCGTGTACTTGTTTACGATCAGGTACTCCGCGCAGCCGATGAAGTCGTCGAAGACGTTCTGCTTCTGCAGTTTGGTCCCGGCGTTGTGCCACTTCTCACCGTACTCGCCGCCGCCGCGCAGAATGGCCTCGGCGTAGATGCCGCCCATCTCCAGCCAGGCCAGCCGTGCAGAGCTGTAGGCCGGACCCAGCGAGATGTTGAACCCGCCGTAGCCATACAGAATGGTAGGCGCCGTTCCATCCAGCTTCGTGCTTTTCTTGTAGGTGATGAAGATCGGAACCTTGGTCCCATCCTTGCTGGGCGCGAAGACCTGCTTTGTCTCATATTGCGCCGGATCGAAGACGAGCTTCGGTGCGCGATACAGCTTGACGGCACCGGTCTTCATATCCAGGTGATAAACCGTCGGCGGCGTTGTGTAGTTGGTAAAGGTAAAGAAGGTATCGGTATCGGTGCGCTTGCCGCCGCTGACGCCTGTTGTGCCGATGCCTGGCAGCGCCACCTTGCTATCCAGCTTGCCGTCCATGGAGTGAATCTCGACTTCGCTCTTGGCGTCCACCAGGTAGGTCAGGATCAGTCTTCCATCCACCGTCGCCGTCCCTTCCAGCGGGTTGGCGCCCTCCGCAACGACCGTCTTCCATCCAGCCTGCCCCGGATGATCGAGGTCCACTTTCACGATCTTTCCGTTCGGCGCGTCTTTGTTGGTAAAGATCCACGCTTCGTGTCCTACGCCATCGACCCATTGGTAGATCGCGT
>JAYVDT010000418.1:0-3750 GCA_043749265.1 Rhodanobacteraceae bacterium
AGTAAGGGGCTTCAACACAAGTCGATTATAGGTGTTTGGGATGGTTGGGTGTGTGGGCCCGATTGGGTTGTGGTTGGTAGAGAGTGGCTTCAACGGAGCGGGGGAAGCGGAGGATGGCGGCCCACTCGCCGTGGCGCTGGGCCTGCCAGACGATGTCACCGTGGAGGAGGTAAGCGATCTCTGTGGGGGAGAGGTCGCGGTGGAAGTCATAGAGGCGGGTGTCTGTGGATTCGCTGGCGCGGGCGAGGTTGACGCGTCCGGCGGAGGGAACCCACTTGGTGGAGAAGAGGAAAGCGGTGTCGTAGGCGCCGGGATCTGCGGCGGCCTTTTGCATCTGGTCGAGGCTGAAGTTATCTACGGGGTCGACCTTGAGGGGGCGTTTGGTGTAACCGAGCTCGGGGTGGGCGAGCTCAGTTACGCCGGGCCAGGCGGTAAGGACGGTAGCGTAAGGGTAACGAGTTTCGATGAGCTTGATGGCCTGCTGGTGGAGAACGATGAAGTCGCGATAGGTGAGGTTGTCCTCTGGCGCGAAGCCGTAGGGCGGATTGATGAAGAGGGCAGTGATAAAACCGGCGGCGGTGAGAACGGCGAGCCAAGGCCACTGGCGGAAACGCTCTCGCCAGAGGGCGATGCAGGCCAGCAGGATGAGGGGATACAGGGGGAGGAGGTAGCGGGTAAGCAGGGCTCCGCCGAGGATGGAGAAGGCGATGGCGTTGCCGGCGACGATGACGGCGAGAGCGGTCAAGGCGGGCTTGTGGGTGGCAGGGGAGCCTTTTGAGCTTGGCGTGCGGGGCATGAAGAGTACGGCGACCGTCGCGATGATGGGGACGTACATGTTCATGTGGATCGTCAGGTGTGAAGCGCGGTGCCAGAGGCTGATGAGGACGCGGCCGAAGCTGAGATTGGCTGTGGCGTTGTAGCGCAAGAACTCGGGATTGCCGAAAACGTAACCGGTGTGGTGGTAGTGGTAGGCGTACCAGAGGCTCAGGGGCAGGATAGGGGCCAAGAGGGTGGCGAACCAGCGGGCGGTGATATACGGGTTGGCGGATTTGCGTTCGGTAAGGAGAAGGACCGCTTCCCAGAGGGCCAGCGAGACTGGCGTGACGATTGCGGTTTCTTTGGACAGGGCGGCGAGCGAGAAGAGGAGGGCGACGGCGAAGAGGGTACGGTTGCGCGGAGGGGCCTGCGAGGTGTAGCGCTCGAGGTAGAAGGAAAGGGCCCAGAGGCTGAAGGCGGCGGCGAAGATGTCGGCGTGGGCAAGAGTGCTTTGCGCGAACCAGACAGGGTAGATGGCGGTAAGGACGGTGACGGCTATGGCGACTGGAGTACCGGCGAGGAGGCGCGCGATGCGAAAGACGCCAAGGAGCGCGGCGGCGGCGACCATGGCGATGAAGGTGCGGGTGCCGCTGATGACGTAGCCAGCGATTTGCCACCACCCGGCGAGAAAGATCGAGGGCAGAGGGGGATGGGCGTTGCTGATGGTGGAGTGCGGGATCAGGGAGCCGGTCTGGAAGTAGTCCAGCGCGGCGGGGACGTAGTAGCCGGCTTCATCCCAGAAGAAGGGCAGGCGCAGGAGCGACCAGTGGGAGAGGTAGATTCCTACGAAGAAGAGGGGGTAGAGGATCCAGAGGGGAAGAGGCTTTTCGATGGGTGCGGCGACGGAGGAGAATGTGTGTTTGGTGGGCACTCCTTCTCCTTTTGCGGCTCGAGGTGAATGATTCTTGAGCTGACAGCCGGGAGCGCTGTCGGCTGTCAGCTTTGTTCTTAGTTAGGGATAAGGGGTAGAGATTGCTTGTTGCTGTTGGGGATGTCCTCGATCAGGATGGTTGTGGGGGCAATCGAGAGGACGCGATATTTGCGTTGGACGACGTCGCCGGCGGAGGCGAGAAAGACGTCGTCGCCCTGAAGCAGAAAGGCTTTGCGGACACCGCTGGCGGAGGTGGAGGTGCCAAAGAACTTGAGGTTGATGGGTGGAGGTGGCGGGGGGCCGTTATCGACGACGCGTACAGGCGTAATAGGGACGGGGATATTGGGTCGAGCAGAGGCGATCGGCTTGATGGCATCCGGGTTGACAGTGTCTGCGCCGGCGAAGATGTTGCGGCCGGTGCCGTTGTAGACCAGCGACTCGGTGACCAGCATGGCTTCCATGTGGAGCGTGGGGTCGAGCTTGCCGCTGGTGGTGCCGACCTGTTGGGCAGTGCCCTTGCCTACGGCAAAGCCGGGCGGCGTGGAGACGGTGCGGTTAGGGCCAGTGGTCTGAACGGAAGAACTGGTGACAACGACCGCGGGGGTGGACGGCTGCGTATTGGTGGTGCCGCCGAAGAACTGGGAATAGAGGTAGTAGAGCGCAAAGATCGCGAAAAATCCTGTGACGCCTGCGATGACTAGTTTCTTTTTGTCCTCGGTTCCGACGTTCATTGCGAGCCTCCTGCGTTGGTTGCCGGGGTTGCGACGACGTCTGGACCGACTGTGACGCGCTTCATGTCTTCATCCGAGCCAAGGCCGCGAATGTAGGTTTCCAGGCGGATGCGGAGGTTGACGCGGCCGGTCTGCTGCCCGGTGAGGGTGAGGCCCGAGATGAGGAAGAAGACCTTGTCACGCTCGAGGCCGTTGAGGAAGATGACCAAAGCGCGGTAGTCGCCGGAGAGGCTGGCATCCATGCGGACTTCGGTAAGCTGCCCCGCGGCTTCGCCGGTGACCGCGCTCTGGGCGTACTGTACGCGGGTCAGGCGGACGTTCTGCTTTTTTGCCAGGACGCCGAGTTCGGTGGCGACCTCCGAGTAGGTGGAAGGTAAACGATCCAGGTAGAACCGGTCCGCGTCTGCGCTGGCGGTGTGAAGCTTGGCGTCTAGGCCTTCGAGCGGTTTTTCAGCGATCTCCGCGGTCTTGAGATCGACCTGCTGGCGAGCTACCGCGTCGGCGTCCTGGCTCCTGGCCTTCTGGTAAGCGAAGCCCATGTGGATGAGCAGGTACACGTTTACCAAGGCAAGCAGGGCGACAGCGGCCCAGTGAATGTTTAGCGGATTGAGCCAGCCGCGAGTGCGCTCGCGGACGTTCAGCGTGATGGCTTTGGGCCGGGAGGATATGGACGCGTTCATCGTACACCTCCGATTTTCGCCGGAGTGGCCTTATGCCGGGGCTTAGCCTTCACGTGAGAAGGAATGATGTCGGGGGCGTCCTCTGCGACGAGCTTTGCGGAGCGGGTGCGCGGTTCCGACAGGGGGTTGTAGCCGCTGAAAATTTCAAATTCGACTCCGGTTCCGACAACTTCAGCGCCCACGGTCTGGACCGCAGCGCCGAGAGCCTTGGCCTTGTCCGCGGTGAGGGCTGACTCGCCGGCGAGGCGGGGAGCTACGAAGCGCTGCGAACGTTCCAGGTTGCGGACAAGCTGAATGGCGCGGTCCCGGTCGCCGGTGACGCGCAAGCGGATCGAGACTTCACCTTCCTTGGAGATAACAGGGTCGATGCTGGTGACCTGGATGCCGAGCGGCAGGACACGTTCGAGGTCCATCATGACTGCCGTCCAGCTGAAACTCTTGCGGGCAAACATGGCGTTGAGAAACTGTGAACGCTCGAGGACATCGCGGTTTTGCGGCTGGCGCATGCGGGCTTCGTTATCTCCGCGTTGTTGTTGGAAGGCGAAGGTACGGGCCTTGAGGGCATCCATCTGGACGCTGGCGACCTTTGCCTTTTCCGTAAGAGAGTAAAGGACAAAGATCAGGGCGATGGCGAGCAGGGCGAGAACTCCCA
>JAYVDT010000419.1:0-3749 GCA_043749265.1 Rhodanobacteraceae bacterium
GGATGTTCGAAGGTGAATTCGGGGCGGTATGTCATGCCGAGTTTTATCATGACTCGGCGGGATGCGGTGTTGGTTGGGACCGTGACGGCGACCAACTCCTGAAGATTGAGAGCGTTGAAGGCGTGGTGGATGATGGCGGCGGCGCCCTCGGTGGCAAGGCCGCGGCCCTGGGCGGCAGAGGTCAGGCGCCAGCCGATCTCGACTGTCGGCTGCCGGAGGTTGGGGACGAGGTCACGCATGATTTGCATGCCGATCGTGCCCAGGAACGTTTGGGTGTCGAGGTCGATGGCGGCGAGGAAGGAGAAGCCGTCGCGGGTGAGCGTGGCGGCATAGCGGTCGATGGCTTCGTCGGATTGGGCGCGAGTCATGGGGGAGGCGAAAAAATGCATGACGGCGGCGTCGGCGTTCATCGCGGCGAAGGCGGCTCGGTCTTCGTCGCGCCAGGGGCGGAGGAGGAGGCGAGGGGTTTCGAGTTGAAGGGGAGTGGTCAATTTTTTGTGGAGGTGGCCGTGGGTGCTGGGTCAGAGTCCCAAAGATGGGTTTCGGTGCCGTCGGGATGGTGGAGCACGGCGTCTTCCCACTGTGGATTCTTGTAGGCGCCGAGAGTGTAGTCGCCGGCGCCGTGGTAGGCGGCGGTGCAGGGCAGGTGACCCACAATGAATTTTTCAGCGGCGCACTTGCTGCCACGGTAGACGTGGAACCAGATGGTTGGCTGGCGGGCGTCGATGAATTTTTGTGGGAGGTGGAGGGCGCCAAAGGTTTGGTTGTGGGCGGCGTCGCGGAACTGCCAGACGATGGCGGAGATCTCGTCGTCGGTGGCGTTTTCTTTGGTGGTGAAGGTCAGGGTATCGTTGTCCTGGTGGAAGAGTTTGACGGCGGGTGGGGCGACCGTGGGTCGGGGTGGGTAGTGATAGGTGATCGGTTGGGCGGCGGGTTTCGCGGGGATTGGGGCGGGGACGGGATTGCAGCCAGTGACCGTAAACGCCAGGGCAGCGGACATGGGGATGGTTAGCGTTTTTATTTGCGCTTTCAGACCTTGGATGAGCACCATCTACTCATCCTCCGCAGTTTCAAGCAGGGGGTCGTGGACGGGCCGGCGGACCATCTCATGCAATGCGGCGCCGGGGGCGATCATGGGGTAGACGCCGTCTTCTTTTTCTACCTGGAAGTTGATCAGGAAGGCCTTGCCGGAGGTGCGGGCGCGGGTGACGGTGGGAGTTACGTCGGGACGCCTGCTGACCGTGGCGCCAGCGATGCCGTGGGCGTCGGCGAGTTTGACAAAGTCCGGGCTGAGGAGGGGGGAGGCACTGTAGTTTTTATCGTAGAACGCTTCCTGCCATTGGCGAACCATGCCGAGGAAGCCATTGTTGATCACGGCGATGTTGATGGCCAGGCCTTCCTGGACGATGGTGGAGAGTTCAGATGCGGTCATCTGGAAGCCGCCGTCGCCGGCGATGACCCAGACGTCTTTTTCCGGGCATGCGGCCTTCGCGCCGATCGCCGCGGGAAGCGCGAAGCCCATGGTGCCCAGGCCGCCGGAGGTGACGAGCGAGCGGGGGGCTTCATGCTTGAAGTACTGGGCCTCCCACATCTGGTGCTGGCCTACGTCGGTGACGATGATGGTTTGGTGTTCGCGGCCGGCGGCTACGGCTTCGCGCCAGATGTCGTTGATGACGTGCGCGGCGTAGAGGTGGCCGTTGTCTGGCAGGTTGACGATATCGCGGACCGCGGCGGTGCCTTTGGAGGATTTGATCTCGCGCAGCCAAGAGGAGTTTGCGTATACCCAGTCATCGCGATGAGACTGCGATGACTGGGAGTAAGCGGCATGCGTGGTTAAGGGAAGAAGGGTTTGCAGGATAGATTTCAGATCGCCGATGAGGGCTACGTCGGCTCGGACATTTTTATTGATCTCGGAGGGGTCGATGTCGATGTGAAGCTTCTTTGCATTGGGGGCATAGCGGGCGAGATTGCCGGTGACGCGGTCGTCGAAGCGCATACCAAAAGCGAGGAGGAGGTCGGCGTTCTGGATGGCGTTGTTGACCCACGACTCGCCGTGCATGCCCATCATACCGAGCGACAACGGGTGCGCGGCGGGAATGGCGCCGAGGCCAAGGAGGGTGCTGGCGATGGGGATGTCCAGAGCTTCGGCGAAGGCGAGAACTTCACGCTCAGCGCCGGACTGGGTGATACCGTGACCCGCGAGGATGAGGGGCTTTTTGGATTGGCTGATGAGCGCGACAGCTTCACGGATGGAAGAGGATTCAGCACGAAGCATGGGGTGTGGGCGCGCTTCGGCGGGGGCGGCATCCTCAAAGGAGTAGGAGGCGGTTGCCTGCTGGGCGTCCTTGGTTATGTCCACGAGCACAGGGCCGGGGCGTCCGGAGCGTGCGATCTGAAAGGCGAGTCGGACGGCGGAAGCGATGTCCTCCGCGCGCGTGACGAGGAAGTTGTGCTTGGTGATGGGAAGGGTGATGCCGGTGATGTCGACTTCCTGGAAGGCGTCGGAGCCGAGAACCTTGGAGGACACCTGGCCGGTGATCGCGACCATGGGGATTGAGTCCAGCATGGCGGTGGCGATGCCGGTGACGAGGTTGGTTGCACCTGGCCCGGAGGTGGCCATGCAGACGCCGGTGCGTCCGGAGGCGCGGGCGTAGCCATCGGCCATGTGGGCGGCGCCCTGCTCATGGCGCACGAGGACGTGGTGGATGGGGAACTTACGCAGCGCGTCATAGATGGGAAGGATGGCACCGCCGGGATAGCCGAAGACGGTGGTGACGCCTTCGCCGACTAGGGTGGCCCAGAGGATTTCGGCGCCGGTGAGTTGCGGGTGTTGATTTTCGTTAGTCATAGCGACTCCGTGTAATTCAGCGAGACAGTTGACTGTAGATCGTAGGTTGTAGGTGCACTCGTGAAAATTTAACCGAAACCCATCAGGGTATAGTCCTTGCGTTCGGCGCGGTTGCGGTAGTCGTTGCTTTCTTGGTTGAGCGGCGACGATAGTTTTCCGAACGTAAATAGTCCGAGACAAATGGGAAGGCTGAGGTCGGCGAGTATCTGCTCCGGCAAAGATAAGTGCCTAAAGAAATCGATCATGGTGCGCCTCAAAAGCTAGATCGTTATCGCGCCTTCGCTGGCGCTGCTTACGGTGTTGGCGTACTTGGCAAAGACTCCGCGTTTGTAACGTGGGGGCGGGGTTTGCCACTGGGCCAGGCGGACGGCGATTTCGGAGTCTGGGACGTTGAGGGTCAGGGTGCGGTTGGGGATGTCGAATGTGATCAGGTCGCCTTCGTGGACGGCGGCGATGGGGCCTCCGAGTTGCGCTTCGGGGGCTACGTGGCCGCACATCAGGCCGCGGGTCGCACCGGAGAAGCGGCCGTCAGTCAGGAGCGCTACGGTTTCAGACAGCTCCGGGATGCCCTTGATGGCGGCGGTTACGGCGAGCATCTCGCGCATGCCGGGACCGCCGCGTGGGCCTTCGTAACGGATGACGAGCACATCGCCCGGGTTGATTTTGCCTGCGTTGATGGCGGCGAAGCAGAGGTCTTCGGAGTCGAAGACGCGCGCCGGGCCTTGGTGGTGGATGCGCTCGTGACCCGCGACCTTGATGACCGCGCCTTCGGGAGCCAGGTTGCCCTTCATGATGACGAGACCGCCGGTCGGCTTGAGCGGAGCGGACCAGGGGAGGATGACCTGCTGGCCCTTCGTCTCTTTGGCTTCGGCCGCTTCTTCGAAGATGGTTTTGCCGGAGA
>JAYVDT010000420.1:0-3749 GCA_043749265.1 Rhodanobacteraceae bacterium
TCTTGAGCAGGCAGTGCCCGCATCCGAGGTCGCCGGAACCCGCTATGATAAGCAGGCTATGACCCACCTCGACAGCGAACGCTAGTCCAGACCCGCACATATCATGGATTCATCCAGCCCTTTCCGTCAATGAGAAAAGTCCTGCCATCTACCGGCGGGCCTATTCAATCGAACAATCATTCACCGAACTTCTTCGCGAAAAACTTCCCGATCCACCTGCTCCACATCATCGTGATCCGGCGACGAGTGCTCATACGCAGAGGAAATATCCTGCGCCCCGGTAGCCTTCAGGGCGTCCTTCGCAGCGCTGATCTGCTCCGGCTTTATTGCAGCGAACCGACAGCAGCGTCCCTCCATTCTTCACGCGGCCTTGACCGTAATTCGGTTACGGAAGCGAATTGGATGGAAGGGCGCTGATCACACGTCGGTAAGCCGCTCCGTCAAGCGGAGAGGTCCCGTAGAGAAGTTGCCCAGGCCGAACCGCATCGCCAATCGGCAGAGTTCCCGAATAAGCAAAAGCCCGCCCGGAGAATGTCTCCGGACGGGCTGTTTGTGAAGATCTTGTGTTTCGAGAATCTACTGAATGTGCTGCCAGGCATTCCATACGTAAATGCCAACAACGCTTGCCGTGACCAGGCCTGCGGCTCCACCGAGCGCAGTGACTACAGGCGACAGTTTGTGGATCTTTTTGACGATCGCTGTCTGCTGCGCCTGCGCCATCTGATTCGCTTCTTCGTTCAGGAAGAGCTGTTCGTCCTCATACCGGGTTAGCTGACCACGGTAAACAAGCAGACCCAGAAAAGCAGCCGCCAAAATACCCCACACCATAATTAGAATTGGATTCATCGTGTTCTCCTTCCCCTTTCATAGGGGGCGGTTCTGTACTTCAGGCTCATCACTTACCAAGATCTTCATATCGGCGCGATGTATGGCACCAACGTGTAATGAGCATACCCCTTTTGGGTCATTGCGAACAAAATTTTTACAGAACCTTGGTAACTGCGAATTACCTCATAACGGAGTGCAAAACCAAACCCACAGCTGTTACTCCAAGAAGCAACAAGACTACCAACCCAAGAATGAAGAAAGCTGCCTGCTTTCTGCCCTTCGCATCCGGTTGCGTAATTCCGAAGGTGTTTACAAACATGTCGGCGAGGTAATAAAGAAGCTTCATGACGTTATTATCCTCTCCTCACCCTTCCAGCGCATCACTGAACACTGCACCCTTCATGCCGATACTGCATCTATAACCTCAGGTTGCGGTTGCCTCGCGACAGTACTAAACTGATAGACGTTGAGTCCCAAAGGAGTTCTTACATGTCAACCGCTACTGTTACGCCCGAAGTTGTTGAAGCAGCACCCGCAGCGCCGGTCAAATTAACCGATGCCGCTATTGGCAAGGTCCGGGAGATCATGGCCACCCAGGATCCGATTCCCGCAGGTCTGCGTATCGGCGTCGTTGGTGGTGGCTGCTCCGGCTTCCAATACAGCATGTCCTTTGAGAATCAGAGCGGCATGATGGATAAAGTTCTCAAGTTCGAAGACCTGAAGGTCTTCGTCGACGCCACGTCAGCTATGTACCTCAATGGCTGCGTCGTAGATTATGTCGAGACCCTCGAGGCCGCCGGCTTCAAATTCGAAAACCCTACCGTCAAGAGCACCTGCGGCTGCGGTTCCAGCTTCAGCGTCTAAGCGTTCACACGTTTCTACACGAAGGCACCCCGGGATTCCAGGGGTGCCTTTTGCGCTTCGGCTGCAAACAAACGCAATCTACAAAACGCATGATTTAGCACCGCGTCTAAGATGGAGACTGAGAAAAGACACGGAAGGGCTAAACCTTGACTGAGTTTGTAATACGGATAGCTGACGAGCGCGGAAAGATACAGGAGCAGACCCACCCTGCGGCCTCCGCAGACGAGTTGCGGGCGCGCTTCACCCAATCCGGCTACTACGTCTACTCCGTCAAGGCCAAAGGCCTGCTCGGTGGCGATAACCGCAAGAAAAAGGTCAAGCTGGAAACCTTTCTTATCTTTAACCAGCAGTTTCTGACCCTCATCAAGGCTGGCCTGCCCATCCTCGGCTCGCTCGAACTGCTCGCCCGCCGCCAGAAGATCCTGAACTTCCGCGGACAGCTTGAAGACGTCGCTCAACGCGTAAAAACAGGTGAATCAATAAGTTCCGCCTTCGAAGCCCAGGGCGGCTTCCCCGTCGTATACACCACGACTCTGCTCGCCGGCGAGCGCTCCGGCAACCTGGAAGAAGTCCTCCAGCGCTTTCTCGACTTTCAGCGCGTCTCCCTCACCTTCCGCAAAAAACTCAAGGCCAGCCTCATTTACCCCGCGCTCCTGATCGTCATGGTCATCGCGCTCTTTATCTTCCTCATCACCTTCGTCGTCCCTCGTTTCGCCCAGCTTTACGATCAACTCGGCACCCACCTCCCTGCCCTTACCGTCTTCCTGCTCGATCTCGGCAAGTACGCCCAGAAGTACGGCATCTACGCCGCGCTGGTTCTCTTCGTTCTCGGATTTCTGCTCTTTCGCTGGACAAAAACTGACGCTGGCGCCACGGCTGTCGACCGCATTCGCATCGCTCTGCCTATCTTCGGCAACGTCTGGCTTAAGTACCAGGTAGGCCTCTTCGCCCGTACCCTTTCGACACTCCTCACCGGCGGCCTACCTCTCGTACCGTCGCTCGAGACCGCCGCCAAAGCCATCGATTCGCGCCAGATCGGCCTCGCCGTCTATCGTTCCGTCGAAACCGTCCGCGAAGGCCGGGGCCTCTCCGCCTCACTCGCGGCAACTAAAGTCTTTCCAGAGCTCGCTATTGAAATGATCGAGGTCGGCGAGTCCACAGGCGCGCTGCCCCAAATGCTCAACTCCGTCGCCGAGTTCTTCGAAGAAGACGTCCAGACCAACCTCACCGCGGCCATGAGCCTCATCGAGCCTCTCATCCTGGTTCTCATGGGCGGCGTCGTCGTCATCATCCTCATAGCGCTTTACCTGCCCATCTTCTCGCTCAGTTCCAGCGGCGGCGGTCAATAGTCGTATCCAAACCATTTACTGCCTGTGGTAAAACGTGACGAGTCAGTGTTCCGGGAGTCTCAAACATCATGGCCACACCTGTAGCAATTCCCATTCCCGTAAACGACATGGGCCTCGACGAAACCGAACGCGCCAAAGCCCTGGCTAAGCGCTATCACGCCGACTTTGTGGACCTGAAAAACTTCAAAATCCAGCATGAGCTCTTCAAGTCCGTACCCGTGGACATGATGTTCCGCTACAACTTCGTTCCCCTTGAGCAGTCCGAAGGCCGCCTCGCCATCGCCGTCTCGGACCCCTCAAAACTCATGGTCCTCGACGAGATCTCGGGCCTTCTCGGCACCCGCCTGGTCACCCGCGTAGCGACTCTCTCCCAAATCACCGACCTCCTAAAGAAAACCGAGCAATCCCAGCGCGTCCTCGACGAAGCCAGCGAAGGCCTCGCATTCGACGTCCTCTCATCCGAAGACAACTCCGACGAAAACATCTCGATCGAGAAACTCACCGCCGACGACGACATCTCGCCCATCATCCGGCTCGTCGACACCACCATCTTCACCGCGCTTGAGCGACGCGCCTCCGATATCCACCTTGAAACCTTCGACGATTGCCTCATGGTCAAGTACCGCATCGACGGCGTGCTCCAGCAGGCCATGGCCCCCATCGCGCGCGAGCATCACCAGACCATCCTCTCCCGCATCAAGGTCATGT
>JAYVDT010000421.1:0-3744 GCA_043749265.1 Rhodanobacteraceae bacterium
TGCAGTTTCTCGTCGTTGTGGGCGCGAATGTCGCGGCCTGGGAAGACTTCTTCGAGGTGCTTGAAGAAAGCCGTGTCGATAGACATGACGTCTTCAAAGTGACCGTGGATGGGGCAGTCCTTGACCATCAGGATCTGGCCGTCGCGCTCGATGATCTGCGCCTTGATCTCGCCGACCTTCTCATTGAGGAGGATCTCGTGGGGCAGTTTACCGTCGATGATCTGCTGGCGGATGGCGGGCACGCACTTGGGACAGAGCGAATCGGTGGTGCGGGGCCAGCCGAGCGGCGGCTTCTCCTTCTGGTAGCTCTTGAGCAGAGGCTTGTCGCTCCACTTGGGGGTGAAGCTATCGTTGGGGCTGATCTGATTGAGGCGGCTAAAAACGCTCCAGCCGGCTTTTGCAACCACTACGAGACTTTTTTCGAAGAACTTTGAAGGAGCGCTTTTGGACATGAGGTGATCTCTCCTGATATATACGCGGCCGGATTTTTGTTGCGCGGCATCGCGGGACAAACAGTTTTTCCGATTCTGAAACTCTGCGAAGGTTCAGCAAAGTTGGTTGTCTGGTTCTTTTTCAGGACGCAGGACGCGACAGCTTGTATGCCGCACGAACTCCCCAACAGTACGCACGATTGAAAGTGACAAGAAGAGAAATGCGGCGAATGGCCATTTCAGGCTATTGAACGGTTACGAACGGTGTCTGAACGGGGGATGGTGCAACGGATGTTTTTCTGCTACATCCTGTCGTCGCGTACCACGTGGTTGATAATCTGCTGCACAAAAACGACGTGTATATGGACGCGCCTGGCGAGATCGGGCAGAAACTCGGTGATCAGGTTATTGATTGGGTCGGTCGCAAGGCCGATGAAGATGCGAGCCATCGTCGAGGACGAATTGCCCTGTATGCCGGGGACGTAGAGGTTGGCGATCTCAGCCGTCGCAGGGTAGGTGATGAAGTTTTCGTAGTTGGGCATTAAGGCGCCGGTATCGCTCTGGGCAATGAGCGTGCGGCCAATCGCGTGGGCGATGCGGCGGACAGGGCGTGCCTGCGGCAGGCGATGGTAGTGCGGGTCCTGATGAAAGAGGGAGCAGACGGCGAAGGTGCCGATAAACTCGCCGGTCCCTTCCTGGAGAAAACTGAGACCAACGTTCTTCGCAAAGCCGCGCATGCCGGGGCCATAGGGGGAGTGAGCGTCGACGCCAACCGTGATGGCTGAGTTTCCGACGACTGTAAGAATATTGAACGGGTCGATCATGCTCCGGAACGCGAAATAGCCCTTTTGCGAAGCGGTGAGGGGGCTTGGGGCGGTCGTGTCGAGGAAGAGCCGGTAGGGATTCTGGCGTCGCTTGCAGGGGTCGAGAGCTTGTTGGGCGGCGAAGGCTTTGGGGTCGGACGGGAAATAGGCGGTTCTGGAGCAAGGCCACGAAGACTTTGGGCCTGGTTGTGGGGCACCGTAAGAATGAACGGTGCCCGGAGACTCCGGAAGCCCGGGTGCGGGCGGTACTCCTGGCTGACCGTGCGCCCCGAGCACGAGCAATAAAGTCGACAAAAGGGCCCAATGCGTACGTTTCATGACGAGAGACAAGACTACATGGCTAATCGTGATGTTGCAGATGAACTGCTTGCAGGAAGCCCGACAGAAACTCGCTGACGACAAAGCCAAGGGCAGAACCACCAACTGAGCCGCCGAAAGTTTCTGCCGTCTGAGTAAAGCCCCGGTTCAAATCGGGATAGTAGGCGTTGGTGAGGATTGCGCCACCCAGGTTGCCGCCAATCTGCGCGAAGTTGAGGGTGTGGCCGCCGTTATCTTTCCGAGTGATGATTGCCCGCGTGCCGGAGTAGACGACACGCTTCACGAAGTTATGACTGGGCCCCATTTTGTAGTAACGCGGATCTTCATGGAGGATCGGGGCGAGGATGGAATCGCCTAAGACGCCTTCTGTAACGTCGCGGAGCGCACCGGCACCCAGGCGCTTCCCGAACGCTACGGAGTTGTGACCGTAGTTGGGGCTGGAATCCGTGACCTGCTCGTAGCCAGCACCGATGAGCCATCCGGCGAAGGAAAACGGCGAGAAGGCATCCTTGACGCCCAGAACGAACTTGTCATGGGCGTTGATTCGGGGGACGGACTGGCCGGGCTCGATGTATTTGTCGTAGGGACCGGCCATTTTGATGGTTGCGCTGGGGTGCTCATCGGCAACGATCGCAACCGGAGCGGTGGGCATGACTGAGCTGGAGGAGACGGCCTCGGGTGCATCCGGGAGCGTCTCTGCGACAACCGTGGACTCCGCGAAGAAAATGCCGCATGGCTGGATACGGAATTGAGCGTTGGCGGAATCTGCCAGAGCACTTGCAAGGGCGCAGACGGCCAGAGGCAAGAGGCATCGGCGGACTTTGTGGTATCGCAGTAAGTTATTTGAATTCAATGTTTCTGACTTGGGCAAGCGCTTGTCCTCTTCTTCTCTTGTTTGGGGGTGGGGCATCCTGCGTGTGCTAATCATAGGCGGTTGAAGCCTGAAATGGCAGGGTCTGTCACAGAGTCCGACGCCCTTTTTTCTGGCTTAGTTGTACCGCGCGCTCTAACCGGATTCCGTTACCAGGCGGGCACCGGGGATCGGATTTTGCCGCGAAACGGCATCATCCCTGCGCATACTTGATAGTTGAAGGCATCAAAGCACACAATCACGCCGTATCGATGTAGCAAACGAGGGACCACCATGGCTGACGAAACCTCCAAGCAATCCTGGGAAACGCGTTTGCGCGAGGCCGCAAGCCACGCCGAAGAGGACGTTCGCAAAGTCATCGCCTACATTAATGACGAAGTGATGCCGGACGTGCGGCGCAATAGCTCCTCTGCACTGCGGGCCGCGGCCGCTGAACTCCAGAGGCTGGCCGAGCGGCTTGAGGAAGCTCGAAAGACACCTCCAACGCCGCCTGGCGCATGAAGTCGTCCAACGACAAGGTCTGGCGCATCGGGACGCTGGCGGGCGGCACCTGCCTTTGCGTGATGTTGCTGAGCGGCTGCCGCCACAAGACGCAGGCCGCGTATGACCCCAGTTACTCCGCTCCCGAGCCCACATCCGGGCGGGCGACGAATAGCAATCGCGCGGCATCGACGGTTCCCCGCGCCTCCCGGGTGCCGGGGGTGGGCATTTACAAGGCCGGGCCAGAGCCTGTGCCGCCAGTCGACGTCCATGGCCGGCCAATCTCCATCGAATTTGGACTGGCGAGTTGGTACGGGCCTCCGTATCACAATCGTCCGGGCGCCGATGGAACGATCTTCGACCAGAATGCGCTTACCGCAGCCCATCGCACCTTGCCCATGGGGACGACCGTTCGCGTGACGAACCTTGCGACAGGCCAGTCCGTGATTGCCAGGATTACCGACCGTGGTCCATTTATCCCGGGAAGGACGCTCGATCTGTCGCTTGCCGCGGCGAAGGCGATCGGCGTGTACCGAATGGGCGTCGCCAAAGTCAAGGTGGAGGCGTTCGCGCATCCGACGGCCGACCCTGAGGGCCGCTGGTGTGTGCAGATTGGCGTCTTCATCGATCCGCAAGATGCGGTGCAGCTCAAGAATGATCTTTCGCGGCGCTATTCAACCGCCAAGGTCACGGAGTTTGCCGGCCCGACGGGCCACTGGGTCAGGATCAACCCGGCAAGACCCGATCACTTGACGGCCGAGCATATCGCCAATTCGATCCATCTGCCGGACGCCGAGCCTTATGTCATCCGCACAAACTA
>JAYVDT010000422.1:0-11829 GCA_043749265.1 Rhodanobacteraceae bacterium
TCCTACGGCGACACGACGGTCAACCTAAATACAAACGGGCCCAACGGAGACTCCAGCGTCTGGAACTTCACCCCGCAGGGTGGGGTAGGGCTGCACTACTTCACGCGGCCTGACCGTTCGCTGGACTTCAGCGCGAATGCAGTTCATATCTCCTCCGCATCTCTCGGTGATCGGAATCCAGGCGTGAATGCCGCTCTGCAATTTTCTATAGGTTACAGCTGGTGGAAGTAATCGCACGCTTGCAACACTTGGAACGCGGCCCCTATGAATTCTGAATCAATCCTCGAGTGCGTCCCCAACTTTTCCGAAGGTGTGGATCCCCAGATCGTGCGTCAGATTATCGCCGCGATGCAGGTGGACGGCGTTCGCCTCCTCGACTACTCGCTCGACCCCGATCACAATCGCTCTGTCGTGACTATCGCCGGCAATCCGGCAGCGGTTGCCGAGGCTGCGATCTGCGCGGCCGGCAAGGCTGCCCAACTTATTGACCTTACGACCCAAACCGGTGTTCACCCTCGCATCGGTGCTGCGGACGTAATCCCGTTTGTGCCCATCGCGGATATATCCATTGCAGAAGCCGCCATTCTGGCGCGGCAGGTTGGACTCCAGATCTGGCGGCGTTACGGTATTCCCGTCTACTACTACGGCGCTGCAGCAGCTCGTTCAGACCGAATTCAGTTGGAAGACGTGCGCCGCGGACAGTTCGAAGGATTGCGGGAGGCGTCTTTGAAAGACGCTGCTCGCAGGCCGGATATCGGCGGTCCAGAACTGCACGCAACTGCGGGGGCAAGCGCCGTCGGAGCCAGAAGCTTCCTCATCGCCTACAACGTCTACCTGGGCGGCCACGCTGACATCTCCCACGCACGTGCGGTTGCACGAGCCATCCGGGCATCGTCCGGCGGGATGCAGGGGATCAAGGCTTTGGGTGTCCTTGCCAACGGACGGGCACAAGTAACCATGAACGTAATGGACTTCCGACTGACCCCAATGGCAGACGTCTTCGCGACTGTAAAAAAGCTTTCGCAGGAGCGTGGATGTCTCACCGCCGAAGCAGAGTTGATCGGACTCATTCCCGAGGCGGCGTTCTCCGCAGATGCCGACTGGGTGAAAGCTATCCCCGGCTTCAACCCGGAACTGAAGATACTTGAACGCAAGCTCGAGCGGCCAATAGAATGGCCCAAAGCCTAGATGGCGTCCTTTATCGAGCTTGTCCATGTCAACGTAGTCCGCGG
The DNA here is from genome assembly GCA_043749265.1 of Rhodanobacteraceae bacterium. Classification (GTDB taxonomy): domain Bacteria; phylum Acidobacteriota; class Terriglobia; order Terriglobales; family Acidobacteriaceae; genus Edaphobacter. Next base: position 1,233 of record JAYVDT010000422.1, read on the forward strand.
CGGACAACCCGTTCTCCATGACATCAATCTATCGATCAAAAGCGGCGAGCACATCGCCCTCCTAGGTCCCAATGGGTGCGGCAAATCAACCCTCCTGAAGACAATCTCCTGTGAGCTTTACCCTCTCGCTGAGCCCACGATGCGGGTAAGCATCCTGGGTAGTGAACGCTGGGACCTCACCCAACTGAAGCAGAAACTCGGTGTTGTCCAGAACGAGATTCCCGGTAAGCCGATGCTAAACACCACCGGACGCGACGCCGTCCTAACAGGGTTCTTCTCAAGCTCCACGCTGTGGCCAAACCTGGTCGTGACGCCCCAGATGCAAAACCGCGCAGACGATCTAATCGAAAGAATTGGCGCAACTGGCCTACGCCATAAGCTCTTTGGCGAGATGTCTGCCGGGCAGCAGAAGCGCATCCTCATCGGACGAGCCCTGGCCACCTCGGCGGATTGCCTGCTTCTGGACGAGCCATCCAACGCGCTCGATATCTCAGCACAGCGAGATCTCCGAGATCTCACCATCACACTTGCCGCACACGGCACGACGATCCTGCATATTACCCACCACATCGCCGACATTATTCCGACCATGAAGCGCGTCCTGCTCATGCAGGACGGACGAATCGTGGCCGATGGTGAGCGCGAAGAGCTACTCACTGAGCCAGTTTTAAGCGATCTGTTCCGCACGCCCGTCAACCTGACGGAGCGGAACGGCCTCGTCCATGCCTGGTAGGCGCTACTTCGCTGGCGGAATTACAGAGGTCTGCAACCTGACCAGTTCTTGCGCCGGAAACTTGCTCGGTCCGAGCACCGCAATCTTGGGAAGCGGCCCCCGAACCATCGCAACCTCATCGCAAGCATAGAGTCGCGGACATGTCTGGCAATCTTTGTAGATCTTGTCCGGCAGCGTAGTGCGGTCGGCGACCCGAAAGCCAAAATGAAAGAAGAAGTCCGGCATCCGGGTAAACAGGCAGACGCTCGTAACACCTTGAGACTCGGCTTCCCCTAGCAGTGCACGCAATAACTTACCACCCGCTCCCTGGCCCTTGGCCTCTGGCTTCACCACGATCGAGCGAACCTCCGCCAAATGCGGACCGTATAAGTGCAGCGCCCCGCAACCAAGAAAGACGCCCGCTGCGGACTCTGCGATTGCAAAATCCCGCACGTTCTCGCAGATTTCGGCATAATTGCGGCGAAGCAACGTTCCATCACCCGACAGAGAATTTACGAGCTCAAAGATATTCACCGCATCCTGCAATTTCGCTGGCCGAACGACTGCTGCTCCCACGCGCGGCCGAGACGACGTGGTGGACGTCGAATCGCTTGTGCTCGCGGGAACTGTCAACGTGTTGATTAGAGTCGTCATGCCTGTTCTTTAGACGTCAATCTTACCCTTGCCGATGCGAGGGCTTCTGCCACTCGATGACGGGCTGTACCCCCGATGACATCGTGGCAATCCAGCGTTGCCACAAGCGTAATCGCCGCAAAAAAGTCCTCCGAGAACTCCGGGCTAAATTCCTGTAGCTCAACTAGGGGCAGGGCATTCAGTTCGCGGCCAGACTCCAGGCCCATGCGGACAGCATTGCCGACGACCTCATGGGCTTTGCGGAACGGAACACCCTTGTTCGAGAGGTAGGTTGCCGCAGCCATTGCGTTCAGGTATCCGGAAGATGCGGCCACGGTCAGCCGATCATGCCGGAAGCGAAGGGCACCTGTAAATCCTGGCAAAACGCTTAATATTCCAGCGATCGTGTCGGCTGCATCGAACACCGGCTCCTGGCCTTCCTGCAGGTCCTTGTTGTAGGCAAGAGGTAGCCCCTTGATAAGCATCGTCAGCGTGGCCGACGCACCAAAAAGCCGTGCAGACTTGCCGCGAATTAATTCTGTCAGATCCGGATTTTTCTTTTGCGGCATGGCGCTCGAGCCTGTCGAAAACGCCTCCGGCAAGTCAATGAAACCGAACTCAGCGGTCGCGTGGAGCGTAACCTCCTCCGCAAAGCGCGAGATATGCAGGCCCAGAACAGAGAGAACCTGCGTAAATTCAAGCGCGAAGTCACGGTCAGAAGTCGCATCCATGCTGTTCGGTGTGGGCGCGTCAAAGTCAAGCTCTTTTACCGCGATGGTTCGATCAAGTGCCAGTGTCGCACCCGCAATCGCGCCCGAGCCAAGCGGGCAGAAGTTCAGCCGTCTGCGCGCATCGAGCAGACGGCTTATATCCCGTTCGATCATCGCAATATAAGCCAGAAGCCAATGTGCAATCAAAACTGGCTCAGCACGTTGCAGGTGAGTATACGAGGGCATTACTGCCTCGCCCGACTGCTCGGCAAGTTCAATCAGCGCGAGCGACCAGGCTTGAAGACCGTCAAGAGTTGTGTCAATCGCATTGCGGACAAAGAGCCGCATATCTGTGGCAATCTGCTCATTGCGGCTGCGTCCCGTGTGGAGCTTGAGCGCAAGGTCTCCAATTACCTTCGTGAGTTGAAGCTCGACGAAGTGATGAATGTCTTCCGCGTTGGGATTCAGCGAAACAATCGCGTGGCCCGAGGAATAAGGAAACTCGGTGTCCATATGCGGTGAGGCGTGAATATCGAAGAGAACTCCAACATTCAGAAGCTTTGCGGCCTCGTCGATCGCCGATGGAATCACCCGATCGAGTCCTTCCAGCATCGCCGCCAACTCAGCCTCGTTCAGGATTCCCGCCGCCGCGATCGTCCGCGCATGCGCCTTGGATGCTGCTACCTCCTGGGGGAGGAGTCGCACATCGAAAGGGAAGGATCGCTGCCAGTTCTCAAATGCGGTGTCGAGCGGCTCGCGAAACCGCCCGGACCACATCTTGCTCACTTGGTGACCACCTTTTCATGCCGCTTCATCACCTGCGCGCGCACGCGTGCAGGTAGTCCGAGGATCTGGATGAATCCAGCCGCATCTTTCTGGTCGTACGTGCTGCCCATCGTGAAGCTCGACAGATCCGTGTTGTAAAGCGAGAACTCCGATACCCGGCTGACGGGCGAGATATTGCCTTTATAAAGCGAGAGCTTTACCGACCCGGTCACGTACTCTTCGACCTTCGAGAAGAACGCATCAAGCGACTCACGCAGCGGCGTGAACCAGAGCCCGAAGTAAACCATCTCCGCATATTTGAGCGCTAGCACTTCCTTGAAGTGCGCGGACTCGCGGTCCAGCGTCAGCGACTCAAGGTAGCGCAGCGACTCAAGAATCAGCGTCCCACCCGGCGTCTCATACGCTCCACGGCTCTTCATGCCGACGAAGCGATTCTCCACGATATCGATGCGACCAATTGCATTGCGTCCACCAATCTCGTTCAGCAATTCAACGAGTTGAACCGGCGGAAGCTTCTGTCCATCAATCGACACTGGCACGCCACGCTCGAAGCCAATCGTCACTTCCTCAGCGTGATTCGGAGCCGTCTGGGGAGAGTTCGACATGCGCCAGGTAGAATCGTCCACCGGCTTGTCCGTCCCTTCAAGCTCTCCGCCCTCGTGCGAGACATGCCACAGATTGCGGTCGCGTGAGTGAATCTTGGTACGACTTGCTTCCACTTGCACGCCATGAGCCTCAGCGTAGTCCAGGCAGTCTTCACGTGACACCAGCGACCACTCACGCCACGGCGCGATCACCTTCAACTTGGGCGCAAGTGCCTGGAATGCGTGCTCAAAACGGACTTGGTCATTGCCCTTGCCGGTACAGCCATGAGCCAGCGCAGCCGCACCCTCTGCAAGCGCAACTTCAACCTGGTGCTTGGCGATGACTGGCCGTGCGATGCTCGTTCCCAGCAAATATTTGTGCTCATAAACCGCGCCTGCCCGCAGCGTCGGATAGACGTAGTCGGTTAAAAATTCTTCGCGCAGATCCTTCACGATAACCTTCTTCGCGCCTGTCGCGTAGGCCTTTTTCACCACGGCGTCGATGTCTTCGCCCTGTCCTACATCGGCCACAAATGCGATGACATCGTAGCCATAATTTTCATTCAGCCACGGAATAATAATCGAAGTATCCAGACCGCCGGAGTACGCAAGAACTACTTTTTCTGCCATGGGAAGATTCCTTTATAAGTTCGGATTTCGTGTTCGAGACTAGCCCAGATTGGGGCTAGTCAGCGAACCGCGTAAACGGATATTGGAGAGACGCTTGGCGCCGCCGAGTAGAGTCAGCAGGATTGCCTTCTGCGCATGCAGACGATTCTCAGCCTGATCAAATACAACCGACTGTGGCCCATCCAGCACAGCGTCAGTAACCTCTGCATTCCGATGCGCGGGCAGGCAGTGCATGAACACGGCCTCCGGCTTCGCATGCGCCATCAGTGCCTCGTTTACCTGGTAAGGCTTGAAGATGGGTGCGCGCTTGGCAGCCTCATGCTCAAAGCCCATGGACGTGCAAACATCGGTATAGACGGCATCCGCCCCGGTGACGGCTTTGATCGGGTCATTCATCAGCGTAAGCGTGCCGCCCGTACCTTCGCAGATTTCAATCGCTTTGTGGATGATCTCGAGCCTCGGCGCAAACCCTTTCGGCGTCGCGACAAAACAGTGTGCGCCAAGTTGTGCGGCCGCCAGCATCAACGAATGGCAGACATTGTTGCCATCGCCAACATACGCGAAGTGCAATCCTTCGACGGAGCCGAACCGCTGTTCCAGAGTAAGAAAATCAGCGATCGCCTGGCACGGATGCTCGAGGTCGGAGAGCGCATTGATCACCGGAACCTTGCAGTTCGCGGCCATCTCCGTAATAGTGTCGTGTGCGTACGTCCGCAGCACAATCACTGACATCCAGCGCTCGACGTTGTGCGCCATATCCGGCAGGGATTCACGTTCGCCCAGCGGAGAATGCGTCTGATCGACGAAGATCGCGTTGCCGCCGAGCGTGTTGATGGCTGCCTCAAACGTAAGGCGTGTGCGAAGCGAGGCCTTCTCAAAAAACATCACCATCTGCTTTGCGTCAAGCGCATGTCGAAATTCTTTCGGCTGCGATTTGACCGCGTGGCCAAGCTCCATAATGGCGGACATTTCACTTACCGTAAGATCTGCGATGGAACACAGATCGCGTCCCGTCAGCCGCTTAGTAGCCTCGCTGAATACAAGGTCAGATTGAATGCCGAGCACAATATCAGGCTCGCTCACCGTTGCATTTGAACTGAGAATTTCCGTATTGCTAACCATTTGCCTTTATCCCCGATGCTACTTGGCCAACGTAGGTGGTTTTTTCGGTAAGAATGGAATTGAGCGCGGCCACGGCAATGTCGACGTGTTTGCGCTCGAGAATATAGGGCGGCAGAAAGCGCAGAACCGTCTCACTCGTGCGATTTAAAATGATGCGCCGTCCGAGCATCTCCGCCACGACAGTCTTTGCAAGCTCTTCCGAGTCAAGTTCCATGCCAATCATGAGACCCAGTCCGCGGACCTCGCGCACGCACTCATGCTTGCTCGCCAGCCTGCGAAGCTCCGACATAAAGTAGTTGCCAACCTCTTGTACATGCTGCAGCAGGCTCCTCCGCTTCATCTCGTCGATGACGGCGATAGCAACCGCGCATGCCAGCGGCCCTCCACCAAATGTCGTGCCATGCATGCCCGGCGTAATTGCCGCTGCCGCGTACTCATTGCAAAGCATCGCGCCGATCGGCAGGCCGCCAGCAAGCGGCTTCGCGATGGTCGTGACATCCGGCATGATGCCGAACTGCTGATAGCCGAACCATTTGCCAGTGCGACCAAAGCCGCATTGAATCTCATCTGCAATCAACAACGCGCCGGTTGAATTGCAAAGCTCCCGTGCCGCAGCGAAGAACTCCTGCGACACGGGATGAATCCCACCTTCTCCCTGCACGACCTCAATTAGGATGCCGCAGACATCGCCTCCAAACTGTGCGCGCAGATCATCGATATCGTCAAAGCGCACAAAGTCGACCGCCGGCATTACAGGCGCGAAGGGAAGCCGATAGCGCTCTTTATGCGTGGTTGCAACGGAGCCAATCGTTCGTCCGTGAAAACTATGCTCAAGCGCAAGAAATCGGGTTCCCAGCGTACCGCCATTGGCTCTGTTCCTCTCGCCAACTGCGCGCGCAATCTTCAACGCCGCCTCCCAGGCCTCGGTGCCACTGTTGCAGAAGAAAACGCGGTCCAGTCCGCTCATCTCGGTCAGGCGCAGCGCAAGTTCGGCTGTACGCTCATGGAAGAAGAGATTTGACGTGTGCAGCAACTGCTTCGACTGCACGGCAATTGCCCTCTCGATCACGTCATTGCCGTATCCCAGCGCAGAGACGCCAATCCCACTAAGCAGATCGAGATAATCGTTGCCGGATTCATCCGTCAGGTATACGTCGTGTCCACTTACAAAGAGCAGGGGATTGCGTTCGTAGGTTTGGAGTAGCAACTTCTCTTCTGCTGCTTTTAATGATTCAAGCTTCATGCGACCATCACCTCCGTACCATCGTTTACGCGCGAAGAGATCAAGTCGGGCAGAGAAGCCGCAGCTTCAACAGGCAGGATGCGTACTCGCTTCACGCCGTGCGTCAAAGCATCGCGACATGCGTTAAGTTTAGGCAGCATTCCTCCCGACACAACCATCGCACGCTCAAGCTCGGGAATCTGACTCAGCGAAAGCCAGCGCATTACCTGACCATCCGCACCTTTCACGCCGGGTACGTCCGTCAGAAAAATCAATGCGTCCGATTTGGTGCAGATCGCGCAAGCCGCAGCCATCTCGTCCGCATTGATGTTGTAATACTCCCCATCAAACCCCAGCGCGATGGATGAGATCACCGGCACCGCGCCCATCTTCCAGATTGCCTCGAGCCAGCGTGGATCCGTAGCCGCAATTTCGCCGACAAAACCGAGATCCGGATTCGTCTTCTTCTTGCGTGCCCTGAAGACGTGCCCGTCGCCCCCTGACAGTCCCATAGCCGCCTGGCCATATCTGCCGAGCGTTGCCACCAAAGACTTGTTGACGCGGCCCGCGAGGACCATCAGCGCAGCGTCGCGCGTCTCGGCATCCGTCACGCGCAGCCCGGAGATGAACTCGCTTTTCTTCCCCATCTGGGCCAGCGTTCGGGTCAACTGAACCCCGCCGCCATGCACAACTGCAACCTGACTACCGTCGCTGACAAGATCAAAGATCGCTTTGCTACAAAGGGCAAGCAGCTTCGGGTCTTCGAGCGCGGCGCCCCCAATCTTGATTACATATTTCATAGAAGACCCTCTTCTTCGTTCCATCCGCACATCAGGTTCATGTTTTGAATCGCTTGTCCGGACGCACCTTTGAGCAGGTTGTCTAGGCAACTCACTAGGACCAGTCTCTTTCCGTCGCCAGCTAGAGCAAAGCCAATGTCACAGTAGTTCGTGTGTGCGACGCACTGGATATCCGGCAGATGTCCAGCGGCATGTATTCGAACCATCGGGCTCGACGCAAAGAATTCGCGGAGGCGCCGGTCGATGGCCTCAGGTTCTGTGCGCATTGCAAGTCGTAGATAAATGGTAGATAAGATCCCGCGGGGTATGGGTAGCAGATGCGGTGTGAACTGTATTTGTTCTGGACTCAAATTCAGTTGTTCGAGCATCTCCCCCACATGCCGGTGCCCGAATACCGAGTAAGCCGAAAGATTGTCCGCCGCATGCATATAGTGGGTCTTCGGGGTCGGCGTCTTGCCCGCCCCGCTGATGCCGCTCTTTGAGTCGCAGACAATACCGTGATCCGTATCCACAAGTCCCGCGCGCAGAAGCGGAGCCAGCGCCAGGATGATGGATGTCGAATAGCATCCCGGATTCGCAACTAACCTAGCCTTCGCGATTTCCGCACGATGAAGTTCCGGGCTTCCGAAGACGGTCTCGGCTTGCAGCGCCAAGGCAATCTTTGGATCGTTATCGTTCAACTTGTAGACCGCCCGATTTGCAGCGTTCTGAAGCCTCCAGGCACCACTCAGGTCGACTACGCGAACTCCATGTTCAAGCCACTCTGGAACCCACTCGCGCGAGTTTTCGTGCGGTAGCGCCAGGAACACAATGTCGATCTTGCGATCACGAATCAGCTCCCAGTTAAACGCCAAAATCTCCGGCTGTTTGCGACCAGCGCCCAGTGTCAGCTGTGGGTGTATCTGCTCAAGAGCGACGTGACCACCTGGCGCTTCGTCTGCAACACGCCCCAGAAAAAGCGGCGCTGTGCCAGCTAGTCGAGGATGCGCAAGCAATAACCGCGCAAGCTCACCACCAGCGTAGCCGCCGATACCAGCGACCGCAATATTCACCTTGCCGGATTCAAAATTCCGCATCTGCACGTCAGCCAATGAAGCCTTCAATCCTGCCCTTCAGCATTTTGGCCTGCTTATCATCCGGGCAAATGACAAGCACGGTGTCATCTCCTGCAATCGTTCCCACTACCTCTGGCCAATCTTCATAATCAATGGTGGCAGCGACTGGTTGCGCCCCACCTGTTGTGGTGATGATCACAATCTGATTCATCGCCTGGCGGGCCTCAAGCCCAAAGCTCCGCAGCACATCACGAATGCCAGGGGGATCGTCGTCATTGCTCTCTGCAAGCGCGACCGCGTAGCCTGAGGGCCCTTTGGTCAGCCCCAACTCGTGAACATCCCGCGAGAGCGTTGCCTGAGTCACGTTGAAGCCACGTGCTGAAAGTTGACGCCGCAAGTCGTCCTGATTGAACACCACGTTGCGACTCAAAATTTCACGAATTGTCAGGTGACGCTGTTGTTTCATTTATTTACCGGGAGAAGAGTGCTCTCGTACTCGAGCAGAGGCTAGAGTGTAGGTAGGGTAGATAACCTCTCTATGCATAATCATACATTATAATGTATGATTATGCATATCGCTGAGATCGTCGGACAAAAATCCATGGAGCAAGCGAGAGTCTGAATTTGGAAGGCACCGTCGCAGCCGTCACCATTCGGCGACGTCACGTATACCAACTATGGAAAGTTACGACACAAATGTCCGTCAGCAATTTTGGTCCGCTCCAATCAGCCTGCCGGGAGCTTCGTTGGTCGACGCACGCTTTGACCATGACTCGTGCGGCGTAGGATTCGTTGCGGCAAGCGTGGGTTCACCCACGCATAACATCGTAGAACTCGCCCTCACGGCCCTCGGACGTCTGGCTCATCGCGGAGCCACAGCGTCAGATGGTAAAAGCAGCGACGGCGTGGGCCTGATGATAGGGATCCCGCGCAACATGCTTTTGGCCGCAGCTGGATTGACGCTTGCGGACCATCGCCTGCTTGGCGTCGGCATGGTCTTCCTTCCCGAAGGGGAGACGCGGCTGGAAGCCAGTCTCGAGCGTTGCCTCGCCTCACACGATTTGGAGATCCTCGGCTGGCGCACAGTCCCCGTCGTAACCGAAGCATTGGGACCCATCGCCCTCGCATCCATGCCGCGTATCAAGCAGGTCTTCATCGCAGACAAACTCGTCGGAGAAACCGACCCATCCCGCAAGATGGAGCGTCGTCTGTATCTCTCCCGCAAGCAGTTTGAGCGGATGCACGAGCAGGGCAAGGTTGACGGTTACATCTGTTCCCTTTCCACCTGCACCCTTGTGTACAAAGCAATGTGTTCCGGCTCGCTCATGCGCGACTTCTTTCCCGATCTCGCCTCGCCGGAATTCGTCTCGCAGTTCGCCATCTTCCATCAGCGCTACGCGACCAACACCGCGCCGTCCTGGCACCGTGCGCAGCCAGCCCGCATGCTCGCTCACAATGGCGAGATCAACACGGTCTGGGGAAATCGCGCCCGGATGGACGCTCGTGACTCCACCCTGCCTGTCGAGTGCAAGCCTGTCCTGACCAAGGATGGAACGGACTCCACCAGCCTCGACGAAGCCATCGAGCTCATCTCGAAAAATGGCCGATCTTTATCGGAAGCAGTTCGCATGCTGCTGCCACCTGCGTTCAACGCACAGCGAGAATCCACCTTTCTCCGCTATCACGCGGACTGTGCCGAACCGTGGGATGGCCCCGCTGCGATCGCTTTCTCTGACGGCCGTGTTGTCGGTGCCGCAGTGGACCGCAACGGTCTCCGCCCCTGCCGATTTGCTGTCACCGATGATGGGCTCGTAGTCGCCGGATCTGAGGCAGGACTCGTCGATCTTGACCCCGAAAAAGTGACCCACAGCGGTCGCCTCGGGCCCGGTGAAATGCTCGTCGTCGACCTCATCGACGGTCGTATCTACGAAAACGAAGAGCTCCTGAAAGTCTTTGACACGGGCGCAGCCTACGCAAAGCTTCTCGAGACCGCCCGCTTCGAGCCAGCGGACACCGATCACTCTTTACCCGCCGCTGAACTCACCGAAATTCAGCGCGGCTTTGGATACACGCGTGAAGACGTAAAGATGATTTTGCAACCTATGGCCACGGACGGCAAGGATAGCGTCTGGTCCATGGGCGATGACACTCCACTAGCTTTCCTGGCCCGCTCTCCCAGGCCTGTCTATGCTTTCTTCCGTCAGCGTTTTGCGCAGGTAACCAATCCCGCCATTGACCCCTTGCGCGAGGCCGTCGTCGTGTCTCTGCACACGCGTCTAGGCCCGTGGTCTCACCTGCTGGACAAAGGCGCTCCGCTTCCTGGCGTCTCGCTGGAGTCGCCCT
>JAYVDT010000423.1:0-3705 GCA_043749265.1 Rhodanobacteraceae bacterium
CCGACCGGTCGACTGAAGCGGAGGCTCCAGCCCGTATCGGCGTAAGTGACCTGTTTGCCGGGCAACTGCACCGTAAACACCAAGCTGCTGTACCCCGCTGTCGTGACAATGATGCGGTTGGTCGACTCATCGAAATAGATATTATTGACGGAGTTCAAATAGAGATTCTTCGGTCGCTCCCAAGTCGCGCCGGCGTCAGCCGAGACAAACGCGCCCTCCCTTCCTCCGACCCAGATCTCCCCGGCCGGGTCAACAGCGACGGTTGAGACTTGTGTGAAGTCGCCGGGTAACTTTATGGGAGCCCAGGTTATGCCGGTATCGGCTGAGAACTGGACTGAGTGCAAGGATGAGGACACGACATTCGTCTTTGCGACCGCAAGGATTCTCCATTCCGCGCTTTTATCGATGCCGGCCGAGGACCAGGTGACTCCATTATCTGAGCTCGAGAGGAGTCCCAGGGAGGTAGTGGCGAGCAGGGTGTTACCAACGGTCACGATGGAATAGACGCTTCCGTCGAAGGCTCTTATCTCCGGTGGAGAGGCTGGTACTGGGAGGGCTTCCACCTTTGCTCGGGTCGCTAGCCTCTTTGCAGGAGAATTCTTTTTCTTTGCCGAAACAGTCAACTGTTTGTGGGATGTGAGCTTGTGACTTTGCTTCTTCACGAGCAACGGCTGGCCGTGGCGAACGGCTTTGGAACCGACAGGCCTGCGCTGCAAGGGTGCGGGATGTCGCTGCGACGGTTTCGTGGTTCTTCCCTGATTGCGTTTGACAGACTGGTTCAGCTCGACCGGAACAGGGGGACGAGGCTTCGCCAAAATCGGCGCGGGAGGAACCACGGATACGCTCCCTGAAGCACTATCAACTCGTTTCCATGTAGCTGCCAAAGAGTCGAGGCGATAGAGACCATGGGCGGTTCCGGCGATCATGGTACCGTCGGGAGCCTGGCCCAGTGAAAAGACATCCCTACCCTGGAGGCCTTCACTGCGTTGAGTCCAGGTAAGGCCCCCGTTGTCGCTCTGGAAGACGCCGCCCCATTCCTTATCGTTGACGACGCCGACAAAGAGAGTTGACGAGCTCTGTAAATCACGCTTAAGTGCCGTAATCTGGCGGGTCGAAAAACCGGCGTTGGAAGACTGAAACGTGTCGCCACCGTCATGGGAGGCCAACACACCTCCGCGGTCGGTCGCGATGAGGACATGGCGTGAATCGGTGCTATCGACCGAAACATCGTTGACGATGATCTCCGGACCAGTTGTCCGGTTCCAAGACTTGCCAGCGTCTTCCGATCGAAACAGGCCCTCTGTGGTTCCGGCGAATATGGTGTCCTGATGATTGGGATCCTGCAGGAGCACGCGTGTACGTCGAGCACTGGATGGGATTCCCTGGACTTTGCGGAACTGCATCCCGGCATTCTCACTCTTATAAATGCCAGAACAGGCACTGGCGTAGACGGTCTTGGGGGACTTGGGATCGACGATGATTGAGAAGACATCAGAGTCGTCGATGATGCCGTCCTTAATATTGCCCCAGTTTTCGCCTGCATCGGTTGTCTTCCAGGGAAGATGCCAGGTTCCCGCATAAATGACGTTGGGGTCCTTCGGGTCGATTGCAACCGACTCGATGTTGTGGATCTCGACACTATCCCGAGGGCTGATCAATTTCCATCGGAGGCCACCGTCCTGCGAGCGGTAGACTCCCCGAAGGGTACCAGCGACAAGAATATTCGGATCGGAGACCGAGGCCGCCAAGGCACGAATCGATTGACCCCGCATCTCTGCCTGACTGGTCCAGGAGGCTCCACCGTCAGTGCTGGTGAACAACCCGCCATCCGCGCGATCGATGACCCAAGCTCCAACGATGAGATGCCGTGGATCCCGAGAATCGACGACGATTGAGTCAAGTACGAGATCGTCACGTTTTGCTACGCGGGCTAGCCTGGTCCAATTGGCGCCACCGTTATGAGATTCATAGATCCAGCCGTTGGCGGTTCCAAGATAGAGATGGGTATGATCGCGCGGATCGGTCGCCATTCTGCGCGCATCTCCGCCGTCCGGCCCGAACGGAAGCCACGGGACGGCTTGCAGAGGTGCTGTCCAGCAAAGGCAAACAATGACGGTTGAAAGCAGAATTGAACGAAGGCGAACCCGGCATACCATCAAATTCTTTCCATCCTTGAAACGTGGTCTTTGTTCCAGTTTAGACGCAATGCCCGTAACCACGCTTGAAACAACACAAAGGCTGACTGGGACGAAACCCAGTCAGCCTATGTGAGTTGCTTACAAGAAGGTAACTACTTCTTGTGGTGATGCCTACGGGCCTTGACAACTGCCTTGCGGGACTGAGGAGCAACTACGCTCTCATCCACAGGGGTCATCGTAATTCCGGAGACATCTGCACCCGCGGGTACGAGGGTGTTGGATACGGTTTTAGCATCCTGAGTTCCGGTTCCGACCATAACGCGGGAAGCGTCAATGCCCTTCTCCTTCACCAGGTAGTCCTTGGTGTTGACGGCGCGCTCTGCGGCGAGCTTGGGACCGTTCTTCTCAGTAGAGGCGGCGTTGCCGACTACTGCGAGTTTCGAGTCCGTAGTGCGCTGCAGGTTGAGTGCGAGGTCATCGAGGCAAGCCTTGCCCTCGTTGTCGACGCGTGCTGGACGCTTCGTGTCGCGCTCGAAGTTGATGGAGCAGAGGCTGGTCGTTGCCGGCTTCACTGCCACGGGTGCGGGAGCGTTGACGGTAACAGTTGTCATCTGCGAAGCGGTCTGACCCTTATCGTCAACGACGTTGCAAGTCACGGTAATCGTGCCAGGCGCTGCGCCAGTGGTTGAGAGGGTTGCAGTGTTCGTTGTGCCACTGATCGTGCCAGCCGATGTGCTGAAGCTGTAGGTCAGAGGACGGTTCTGCGGGCTCACGCCGGTTGCGGTGATCGTCGAAGAATCGCCGGGGTTGACTGAGGATGGATTTGCCGAGCAGCCAATGGTCGGTGGCTCGAAGGCCTTGACCATGAAGTCAGCGGAGCAATCCGCCATCTGGCCTGGCTTGGTGCCTTCGGAGACATGACCTTTAACCGTGTAGGTTCCTGGAGCAAGATCCTTGGTGTCAACGTTCGCCGTGCCGTTGGTTCCGGCGATGGTACCACCGGAGGCAGTCCAGGCGTAGGTGACGGTCTTTTTGGGGTTCAGGTTCAGAGCGGTTCCGGTCACGGTGACGGGGTCACCGGGGAAAACCGTGCTGGGCGCAACCGCGCAGGTGTAGGTAACAGGCGGCGGCGGAATCACGTGACCGAAGTGGGTCACGATGCCGGTGCTGAGATCTACGCCAGAAAGGTTGGCACGTCCACCCAGAACGCCGGCCGTCGGCACGGGAACGGACGGACCGAAGTTAGCGTGAATGTACTGGTAGTCAGCCTCAAAGAGACGTATCGAAAAGAGGTGGTTGATGAACGGAAGATCGTAGTCCATGCCGCCGCCGGCCATGAGAGTCGGGCCAGTCTGGTATGGCTCGTGGTAGATGAACGGATTGGAGCTGTTAGGACCGCCGAGACGTGCTGCACCGGCCAGACCATGTGCAAACAACGTGAAATTCTGCATCGGTGCACGGACAATAAGACCGCCCGTTGCGCTGTACATGCCGTCGTTCTTTCCATCCGGATGCGCGCCGACGTTGATTTCAGCACCAACGTACCGGTTGAAGTAGTACGCAGCGC
>JAYVDT010000424.1:0-3673 GCA_043749265.1 Rhodanobacteraceae bacterium
TGCAGGTTTTCCGCATGGTAAAGGCCGACGACCGTATCTGCCTCGCCGTGGAGGATCAGAGTCGGGGGAAAGGCAGGGGTGGCGCGCTCCGAATAAGGACGGACCAGGCCGCCGGAGATTTCCACGATGCAGCGCGCGATAACGGTATGAGACGCGGAGGCCTCGGCAGCCAGAGCCAGCGAAAGGAAGGCGCCCAACGATACGCCTATGAGCGCGATGCGGTGCGGATTGACCGCTGGGCGGCTGCCGAGATGTGCCAGCGTGTCGCGGAGTGTGTCGATCCAGAGCGGGACGTGGATGCCGTCAGACAGGGTAGGCAGGTCGGCGCGGACAGTGCCGGTGCGGTCAAAGTAATGGACGGCATAGATGGCGATGCCGAGGTTGGCGACAAACGGGAAGATTCGGTCAAGCCAGAAGTCCGTGTTCCCCCCGGCGCCATGAAGCAGAAGGATGGACGGGTGGGGTCCGGGGGTAAGGGGTTCGATTGCATCGAGGCGGATGGAGCGGCCTCCGCTGAGGAACGTAGTCTGCATGGCGATGGGATGCAGACGAGGAGGGGTATGATCGCTGACGAGATGGTGGACGGTGTCGATAACAAGACGATGGTAGAACGGTTGGCCGCGGGAGACGTGCGCGCACTGGCACGGGCGGTCTCGATGGTGGAGGATGGGGCACGGGGCGCGGAGGAGTTGTTGCGTGCGTGCCAGGCCTTGGGGAAACGCAGCCGGCGGATCGGCGTGACGGGCAGTCCGGGCGCCGGCAAGAGCACGCTGGTGGACGGGATGGTGCGGCTGCTGCGGGCGCAGGGGGAGACAGTTGGGGTTGTCGCGGTCGATCCCAGCAGCCCATACACGGGCGGAGCTTTGTTGGGCGACAGGATTCGAATGCAGGGTTTTACGGGAGATGCCGGGGTATATATCCGCAGCATGGCTTCACGCGGGGCGCTGGGGGGCGTGGCTCGCAAGGCAGAGGCGGTTTGCGCGGTGATGGAGGCGGCTGGCCGCGGTACGGTGATCATCGAGACAGTCGGCGTGGGGCAGGACGAGGTCGGCGTTGCAGGCCTTGCAGATGTGACGGTGCTGATGCTGGTTCCGGGGATGGGGGACGATGTCCAGAGCCTGAAGGCGGGCGTTATGGAGGTTGCGGATATCTTCGTGGTGAACAAGAGTGACCAGCCGGGTGCGGACAAGGTAGAGCGCGAGATCGCAGGAATGCAGGGACTGGCCGCGGGGGGAATGGGCGTCCATACGGGCTGGGTGCCGCCGATTGTCCGAACCGTGGCGAACACGGGTG
Source organism: Rhodanobacteraceae bacterium (assembly GCA_043749265.1). Taxonomy (GTDB): domain Bacteria; phylum Acidobacteriota; class Terriglobia; order Terriglobales; family Acidobacteriaceae; genus Edaphobacter. Next base: position 1,294 of record JAYVDT010000424.1, read on the forward strand.
AGGGGATTCCAAAGTTGCTGGAGACGATCGACAGTTTCCTGTCCCAGCGAGACGAGAACGCTTCCAGGTGGCAGCCTGAGGTGAGCAAGATGGAGATCGATCACCTGGGGATTGCGGTGCGGAGCATTGAGTTCGCAAAGACGTTTTATGAGCTGTTGGGATTGCGTGTGACCCACGAAGAGATGGTGGAACATGAAGGTGTAAAGACTGCAATGCTGCCTGTGGGTGCGAGCCGCTTCGAGTTGCTGGAACCGCTTGGTGAGGAGACGACCATCGGCCGCTTCCTGGCGAAGAGGGGCGAAGGGCTGCATCATGTAGCAGTGAAGGTTTCGGGGATCGACGAGCGATTTAAGGCGATGCAGGCAGCGGGGGTTCGGCTGGCGAGCGACCAGGTACGTGTGGGTGCGGGGGGGCATCGTTATTTCTTTGTGCATCCGGCCAGTACGGGCGGCGTGCTGCTGGAACTGGTGGAAGGGCAGTGAAGATTTTGTTGATCAATACGTGCGGAGTGGAGGGCGTCGCGGCCCTGGCCAACATTCATGGAGTCGCGGCGATCGAACGGTTGCCGGGCAGGGGCTCAAGCGAGATGCTGGTGCCGGCGGTACGGCGGTTACTTGCGGGTAGCGAAGTCGCTGAGCTGGATGCAGTTGGCGTGGTGTCCGGTCCGGGCTCGTTTACGGGCGTGCGTGTAGGCCTGAGCGCTGCCAAAGGCATCTGCGAGGCGGGCGCCGTCAGGATGGTGGCGATGTCACGGCTGGCGCTTGTGGCCGGTGACGATGGAATCGCCCTGCTGGATGCGGGGCGCGGAGAGTTTTACTGCGGCGTCTATTCCGGCGGCCGGGTTTTGACGGAGCAACTGCTGGGCGCGGACAAGGTGACATCGTTGTTGCAGGGACGGACGCCGCTCACTTGCGAGCCGAGAGTTGTTGAGCTCGCAAAGGCGCGGCTGGACATAGAGGTGACGCTGGTTGCGGAGCCGGGCGCCGAGGAGATGCTGGTTATGGCGCGGCGACGGATTACAGCGGGCGAGTGGAGCGATGTAGCCACGGTGGACGCAAACTACATGCGGCGGACGGATGCCGAGCTTTTGGCGGGGGCAAAGCGATGACAGGCCTCGAGATTCGGAAGGCTTCTGAGGCCGAGTTGGCGGAGGTCGTGCAACTGGAGCGTGAAACTCCAACTGCCCCGCACTGGGGGCTGGCTGCGTACCAACGGATGCTACGGGCGGGTGATCCGGGGGGACTTCTCAGAGTCCTGTTTGTGGCTGTGGATGGACAGGCAATTTCTGGCTTTGCCGCAGGCCGGGTGATGGGACCGGAGGCGGAGATTGAAAGTGTGGTGGTGCGACAGTCGGCACGCAGGCAAGGTCTTGGGATTGCGCTGTGTCGCGCGGTCATGGCATGGGCTCGAAACGAGGATGCTGACGCCGTAGAACTTGAAGTTCGAAGCGGAAGCGCCGGCGCGCTCAAACTCTACAGCGGGCTGGGCTTTGTGACGATCGGGCGGAGGGAGGCGTACTACCGACAGCCGGTTGAGGACGCCATCCTGATGCGTTGCGAACTGCGCAGGCTGCCGAATGAAGGCCCGGGATGATTCGAGGGGCCAGATTGATTGCCGGGCCACCTCGAGTTATCGAGACTGGCCCAGTCAGTTTGGACTTAGTGCGAAACAGATTGGCGGAGCAGTGTGGTCATCCTTATGCTTTGCACGACCGCAGGTTGGCGACTGGTCATGAGACTGACGATCTGCCCTGCCAGCGAGGGGTCTTTACAGATGAACTCAGCCGGACAGTCTGAACAGACCCGCGAAGTGGAAATTGCCACGTGTGGCACGGTGAGGCAACTGAAGACGGGGCTCTCCCTTGTTGCGGGCACGAATGTTGGGATGGGGTGTGCGGGATGCGTCGTGCGGTATTCGAGCAACAGCATGCGAGCCCCAAGCAGCAACTCACTGGCCCCGTAAAGACCCACATAGGTTGCCAGCGCCAGGGAGACGCTCGTAGGGCTCAGGTGGCCTGCGGTTGGCAAGCCCAGCGCGCAGGAGGCCAGCACCATCGACGTGGTGTAACACGAGAGGCATCCATATTGGACATGCGTGTCGCGCGCGATGGCCCACTCTGCCCAAGCACTCACGGCGGCCTGCGAGGCGGCGATCCAGAGCGCCCAGCGCAAGTTGATCGCTCCGTAGGTGACCATATAAAGTAGGCCAGCCGCGAAGGTGCTGTACGCAGCCTGCCAGTAAAGGCTCGGTCCGCGCTTCGCGCTCTCAGGCAGCATCTGCCGAAGCATGAGTAGGAATGCCGCATCGATCGCGCTGTACGTTGCGTAACAAACCACGGCAAGGGTAATGAGCACGGGCACGGATAGCAGGGAAGAGGCAG
>JAYVDT010000425.1:0-3670 GCA_043749265.1 Rhodanobacteraceae bacterium
CGCGGGATCGAGCGCACATCAACGACTAGGTCTATTTTGACCTGCTTCAGTAGCACGATGAACTCGGCAATTGTTCGTGTCGAATGTCCGATAGTTAAGATCGTCCGTCCCACTTCCGGAGATTTTGTGATCATCGTTTTACTCCCATTAGAGAGGTCAGAAGGCATAAATCATGTATCGGAAATTGACCGCAATTGTTTTGCCCTTGTCTTCTATTCTTGGATGCGTTTCATGGATCCATCAGACAAAGGATGCCTTGAACCAGAGTTAGCTAATCCTTTTGCGTGGCCTCGGGAGGCTGGATGTGTTTCCAGCCAACGACACGAGCATGGCAAGCAACATTGCGCTGGTCGCCGAATCAGCTCCATTCGGTACCCTGGCCATTCTGGACGCGCTTGGGCTGCATCGCGAAATGCATTATTTTCACCTATTGCTCGCGCGATTGGAAGTTAGTGCTGAGATTGGAGGCCGATCATTCGAGAAACTAGAATCGGACATTCGCCTCGATATTTGACTCAAGAGGTCGGAGCGAGAACCGCTCCGACTGTAAATAGCATAATCTGCACTTGTTGAGGCCTGCGCCAGGAAGAGAAATGGCGACAGCCTCGGATATCAGTAGTGGTTTCCTGAGTCGTATCCAGTGCAAGTGTGCAGCTTTTGAGTAGAATAATAGCCCCTCAGATTCACATTCCGGAATCGAGACACCACAGCGTATAAAAATTTGATGGGTTAAACCATCTCCGGGAGCTGCGTGTACTCCGGAAAATTACCGTAAAGTTTTTCCCCTGCGACGCCTTGAGTCACCGCGTTGACCAGATACTTGCCGCCAACAAAACAACCTTTCCACGACTGCCCAATGCCACCAAAGAATTCGTCATTATCGCCGCGGCTCCTCATGGTGTTGATACCGATTTTGAAGCCGCGCAACTGATGGGCTACCCGCTTTGCGGTGTTTTGATCGTCGCAGGCAATAGAAGAGACCAGAGAGCCGTTGGAGACGTTCATCTCAGAAACAAGCTCGTCAAGATGATCGACGATGACGATGGTGTCGATCGGGCCGAACGGCTCATTGTGATAAAGCCGGCTGCTGCGTGGAACGTTGAGCAGCGCTGCCGGCGGCAGATAAGCAGACAGGTCTTGATTAGGCAGTGCACGGTCGTGATTGATTGCGCCCTCGTACAGGCTGACCGCGCCCCTGCCAAGCGCCTCTGTGTAAAGCACGCGGAGTTCTTCAACCTTCTTGTTGTTGATCAGTGGGCCGAAGTCGAGTTTGGGCAGCGGGTCTCCATCGCGCTCGACCAGCACTGGGTTGCCATATTGCAGTGAGCGCAAAACGGGCAGATAGGTCTCGAGAAATTGGGGGAAGAGTTGGCGCTGAACGACGTACCGCACATAGGCCGTACACCGCTGTTTTCCGTAGTCAAAGCCCTTGCGGATTTGCTGCGCGAGCGATGGCCAGTCGGAGAAGTCCCACACGCCATACGCGTTAACTCCCTCCATCTCGATCATGTAACGCTTACTGTTGTCGTACAAGCTGGCGGCCACAGCACCTCCGTTTGTTTTGCCGCCGACAAAGGCGAGGCAGTCGACGAACTCATTCCGCACCAGGGCATCGCTGAGTTGGCCGCCCGACCCGCTCACCAGCGACACCGGTAGTCCGGCACGGCGAGCAATCACATGGGCGAGGGTCAACGCGTAGAGGCTGCCATCGGAAGGTGTCTTTGCGATCGATGCGTTCCCGGCGAGCACTTGAACCAGCACCGCGTGCATGAGTACAGACATAGGATAGTTCCACGATGCGATATTGGAGATGAGTCCCAGCGGAGTGCGGCGGTCCAACATCGATTCGATGTTATCGATATACCATTGCACCCCACTGATGCAGCGGTCGATATCGGTCAGCGCCTGGGCGTGGGGCTTGCCAATCTCCCAGATGAGTAGCAGCGCAATGAGTTCACGCTGCTCGCGCAAGCCCGCCAGACACAGTGAGACGCGGCGCTTCCGTTCGTCGAGATCGACCGCCGCCCAGCCCTTGGCTTCGGACTTGCCAAAAGCCACAGCGCTACGCGCCGCATCAAGATCGATCATTGGGATGCGGCCCAGACTGCGGCCGTCTATCGCCGACTCATAATGGCGGCCGGAACCGATGTTCGACCAGTCACCCTCCAATAGGTTGAGCACGGAATCGCCTGAAAAAGCCTCAGGGGCGAAAGACTTCAAATCGCCGAGAACTTTTGTCCATTCGGCATTGCGAGAGATATGAGCCACAGTCACCTTTCGCCCCACAAGAACCTGCAGTGGCGGCGTGGGAAGGAAACTATCAGTTGCCAGTGGCGTAGTCTAGCCGATTGTCGAGCGCTTTAGTGTCGCCAAGGATTGAAGGATCTTTTTTTGGCGGCAAGCGTCATGAAGCCGCTGACGGTCATGCCCTTAGCGCTGCTCTACGCCTCATGGGGACAGCATCTACCAGGAATCGCCATAGCCAGAAGCAGGAGTTCCACGCAACGGTAGGTCGTTCACCAGCTTTTCGGGGAACTTGCTCCTTGCAGCGCAGTAAGCTGTACAGCGGTACGTAATGGACTTGGGACTGCACCGCGAATTTGACGTTCCACTTTCGCTAATTTTGCAACCGAGCTTTTACATTGCAGCGGAGGCAGACGTTCAAGCCTGGAACCGTTTCAGTTCTTGGTCGCAAATCCACTAGTGGTTAAAAGCCATTGACAGTCATCACTCAGCTTGCGTACAAACGTGTTGCAAAAGAGACGGTTCTTGTAGCGGTAACTACGACTTGGCTAACACCGATTTGGAGGAGATTCCGTGCAACGCAAACTCAGTTTCGTACTCGCCCTGCTCTTCAGTTTGTGCCTTTCCCTTCCGGCGCTGTTGGCCCAGTCGGATAATGCTGCCTTGAGTGGGTCCGTGGCCGATTCTTCAGGCGCGCTGCTGCCAAATGCCAAGGTAACCGTTCGCAACAGCGCGACCAAGGAAACTTTCGCCGTTACCACCAACAATAGTGGTAACTTCACGGTTCCGAACGTGGCTCCGGGCAACTACTCGGTGCGAGTGGAAGCCCCTGGTTTTGAGACCACGACGCTGGACAACGTGCAGGTGGACCCCGCCATTGGGCGCAGGGTCGACATCACGATGAAGATTGGCGACCCGGGTGCCTCGGTCACGGTGGAGGCCGGTGTCAACAACGTACAGACTGAGAGTGCCGTGGTCGGCCAGCTCGTCACCCAGGAGCAGGTCAAGAGCATCCAGCTCAACGGTCGCAACCCCGTGTACCTCGCCCAGATGGAACCGGGCGTGGTACGCAACGCGCCGATGGCCAACTTCAGCTTCGGCTTGGATAATCCATTCAATATCGGCGGTGCGCGCAGCCAGGAAAGCCTGATCACGCTGGACGGTGCACCCATGGTGCGCACACGTTCCAATGGAACCAGCGTCGGTGTCGCTGACGTGGACTCCACAGCGCAAGTACAGGTGCTCACCGCCGGCTATCCGGCCGAGTATGGCCGGTCCTCCGGCGGTCAGGTCCGCATGGTGCCAAAGAGCGGCACCAGCATCTTTCACGGTTCAGTCTTTGAGTACTTCCGCAATACCGCGCTGAATGCAAACACCTGGCAGCGCAAACTGCCGTCAAACCCCGCCGCAACTCGCGCCAAGCCGC
>JAYVDT010000426.1:0-3660 GCA_043749265.1 Rhodanobacteraceae bacterium
CCAGCAGGCTTGACCAGATCGTTCAGCAGATGAGCGTAGGTTTGGTCTGCCAGGGTGTACTCACCCGCAGTGGACGGCTTGCCGGTATCCATGTCCACATCCGCGAGCGTGGGAGTCGTAGGCGGCGCAATCGGCGATCCCAAAGGGAGGGCCCTCGAGGAGTCCGATGGCGACGCATTCGGATCCGCCTCGGCCACCTCAACCCTGGCCTCAGTGCGCGTCGCTGAGGCATCCGCCTTATCCGCGATCTTCTGAACCTTCTCGGCCACTTCCTGCTTCTTCGCCTTTTCGTCCGGATCCTTAGTCTGGTCCGCTAGCTTTACCGCCTTATCTGCGTCCTTGCTCACCTTCTCCGCGGCTTTGCGGGCATCGAGCGCGTCCTTTGGGTCAGGCAGAGGAAGCGGCGCCGGTGCAGCATGGATCTGCGCAAGATAGGATTTAAATTTGTCCACTGTTTCGTTGATGCTCTTCAGGTATTCGGTCTGTTGCTGCGAATTGGGAACCGTCACCCTGAGTGCTTTGAAAGGGCCAACTTTCGGCACAAAGCGCAGGAAAAACGCGAGAACCCGGCCGGCTTTACCCACATGGGTGTAGTCCGTGCCAAACGATTGTTGGTACTCCGTCTGGTCTAGGCGATATATAAACTTTTTCTTCTGCATCCCGGGCTCAGCCATTTGGATGTCCTTCCTGTAGCTGACAAACGCGACCTTTGTCATCTTCGGAATCAGCACCGAGACAGCCTTGCGGTACGTTGAAATCGACAAATCCTCGTGAAGAAGCACCGAGTCCATTCGGATTCCGTAAGTCTCCCTGAACGCCATCTCCAGCAGGGTCTTCGACACCTGGAACCCGATAAAATCGCGGTAATTCTCCTGCGAATAGTACCCGTGCGCTACTTCGACCACGTCAAAGCCGAACTCCGTTCGCAGGTGCGCCGTCGGGTCTTCGCCATACGTCACCACACTGCCAAACTTGCGGCGAAGCGGCGGATTCTCGCTTGCCGTGATCTGGTTGATGTAAGGATGCCCGACCGTGTCGCCGCAGTAATGCGCCAGCGCACCTAGCGCAAACGCATACTCGTTCGGCGTCGTCGAATCATGAATCAGCGCGTTCACAAAGTCGCCAGGCCGAACATAGTGCAGCAGATCCGAGAAGTAGTGCGAGCCAAACGGATAGTAGCCGATATCCTGTATCACCGAGCCGCCATACGCATACGCATGCGCCTGCCGGATGTCGTCGTCCGAGATGCCCGGAAACCGAGCCTTCAGCATCGGCACGATCTGAACCTTCCACGCCATGTCCACCACTTCCTCATGGGACAGCACCGAGTAAGCCCCGGCGGAGGGTGTACTAAATAAGCCTGCGGCCAGAACAACACCAGACAGGATGCGAAGTGCAAGCGGGCGTACCGTACGTTTCATTCGTTCACGACTCCAGTGATTCGATTGGCCCAGAACTAGACTGGATACTACAGACTGCGCCCCATTCGTACTGTACAACTCGGAGCGTCTTCAGGACAAAGAGCCTTTTCAGAAAGCTTTGCAAAAACTGTTTGCCGCTTATACTCGAATTTCCGATGAATCCAACTCAAGCGCAAACCTTCGAGCAGTCCGCACTAAAAGACTATCTGCTGGACCATGCCTTTGACGAGATGTTCAGCGGTCCGGAGAGGCTGCACGAGCACTACCAGCCCCTTCTCGATCACTTCGCCGCCCTTCCCGAAGGCGAACTTCAGCGCCGTAAACAGGCCGCCGACCTCAGCTTTCTCAACCAGGGCATCACTTTCACCGTCTACGGCCGGGAACAAGGCACTGAGCAGATCTTTCCCTACGACCTGCTGCCCCGCATCATCACCGCCGCGGAATGGGAAAAAGTCGAGCGAGGCCTGACGCAGCGCATTACCGCTTTGAATCTCTTCCTCCGTGATATTTATAACGAAGGCCGTATCCTCGCCGACGGCGTCGTACCGCGGGAGATCGTGTACTCCTGCAAGCACTTCCGTCGCCAGATGATTGGGCTTCAGGTCCCCCGCAACGTTTACGTCGCCATCTGCGGAACGGATCTGATCCGGCTTGAAAACGGCGAGTTCGTTGTGTTGGAAGATAATCTGCGCGTCCCCTCAGGCGTCAGCTACATGCTCACCAATCGCCGGGTCATGAAGCGCATCTTTCCGCAGATGTTCCGCAGCTATAACGTGCGGCCTATTGAGCAGTACACGCAGCTTCTGCTCGGGACGCTACGCTCGCTGGCGCCTGAAGGCCGCCCAGAGCCGAACATCGTGCTGCTCTCCCCCGGCGTCTTCAACTCCGCCTACTTCGAGCACGCCTACCTCGCGCGCCAGATGGGTATTGAACTTGTCGAAGGCCGCGACCTCGTCACCCACGACAACGTTATTTACATGCGCACCACCTCCGGCCTCCGCCGCGTGGACGTAATCTACCGCCGGGTAGACGACGACTTCATCGACCCACTCAGCTTCCGGGGTGACTCCATCCTCGGCGTCTCCGGCCTCTTCAACGCATATCGCGCCGGTAACGTCACGCTCGCCAATGCCTTTGGCACCGGCGTCGCGGACGACAAGGCCCTCTATGCCTACGTCCCCGACATCATCAAGTACTACATGTCCGAAGAGCCCATCCTCCAAAACGTCAAGACCTACCTGCTGACCGACCGCAAATCCCGCGATCACGTACTGCAGAATCTCGACAAGCTGGTCGTCAAGGCTGTCGGCGAAAGCGGCGGCTATGGCATGCTCATAGGCCCGCAATCGACCGCTGCGCAACGCGAAGAGTTTGCCGAAAAGATCAAGGCCGACCCGCGAAACTACATCGCCCAGCCCACCATAAGCTTCTCCCGCGCGCCCTGCCTCATCGGAGACGCCCTGGAGCCTCGCCACGTCGACCTCCGACCCTACGTCCTCTACGGCGACAAGGTCTCGATCGTTCCCGGCGGCCTCACCCGCGTAGCCCTCAAACGCGGCTCGCTCGTCGTCAACTCCAGCCAGGGCGGCGGCAGTAAAGATACCTGGGTTTTGAGCCAGTGAGTCCAGACTTCGATCCACCGGGAACCGCGGCTTACTTTCGCGAACAGGTGTTCGTCAAGCGACCGGACCTGACCATCAAGATGTGTCTGCGAGTCGTCGCAGAGCCGATCCACATGGAGATCCAGCCGGACGGACGACGCCGATTTGGGGGTCCCGACAGAACCGGCAGGCAAGCCGCTCAGAGTTGTTACTCTTGAAGAGAGATACACCGTTCACAACGCGTTTCCGGATAGCGGGTTCCCCCGAGGACACCATGAAACTTCATTACTACCCTGATACTGACTCTCTTCACATCGACCTCTCCTCCGCGCCTAAAGTCGATTCGCGTCAGATCTCCGAAGACTTGGTGGCTGATTGCGACGAGAATGGCCGCATCGTGGGCCTGGACCTCCAGCATGCTTCCTTTCAGATGGACCTCACGACCGTTCAACTGGAGCATCTTCCGCTCTCCGCCTAAGACTGCCCGGAGGTACTGCCTTTGCTTTCACGCGTAGCCGATAGTCTCTATTGGATGTCCCGCTACCTCGAGCGCGCCGAGCACACGACGCGCCTGCTCGCAGTCAACCTGAACCTCATGCTCGACGAATCCCCCGCCTCCGCCGAACGCCGCTGGCAGC
>JAYVDT010000427.1:0-3655 GCA_043749265.1 Rhodanobacteraceae bacterium
GGCGGCAACGCCACCGCCGCAGCCATGTTCCACTTCCCCGACTTCTTCAAAGTAGGCATCAGCGAGAGCGGCAACCATGACAACCGCGACTATGAAGACGACTGGGCAGAAAAGTGGGCCGGTCTCCTCACCACCAATCCCGACGGCACCAGCAACTACGACTCCCAGGCCAACCAGGCCACCGCCAAAGACCTCAAAGGCCACCTGCTCCTGGCCCATGGAACGATGGACGACAACGTCCCCCCCGCCAACACCCTGCTCGTCGTCGACGCCCTCATCAAGGCCAACAAGGACTTCGACCTCCTTATGATCCCCAACGCACGCCACGGTTACGGCGAGGCCGCCCAATATATGACTCGACGCCGCTGGGACTACTTTGTCCGCTACCTCGCCGGCGCCACCCCGCCCCACGAGTACCTCATGAAGCGCTACACCGCCACCCAGGCAGACCTGAACGGGCCCACCGACCTCGACTGGAGCACATCAGAAGACCACACGTCAGAAAACCAATAGCTACTGAACAACCGCGCCGTCCGCATTCGTAATCACTCTATGCGAGCCCTGCAGCGGCCCACTCGTAACGCTCCATCCGTTCACCGTATTCGTCAGCGTAGCGCTCCCCACCGTAGGCCCGGCCAAATCCTCGCGAACCTGCGGAAACGCATTCTGCGTCTCTGGCGCCGAAGCCCAGGCCGGTGCCCCGGACAACGCAACGTGATAACTCACCGTCGTCGTTGCCCCCGGCTGGTCGTTCGCCGGTGTCGAGCCATCGATGCTCGTCACCATCTTGCTGCCATAGCAAAAGTTCCCAAAGCCCGGCTGCTGCTGATCCGCCGTCCATAAGCTACGACCCTTATCCGAGAAATCGTAGTTCGTCACCTGCTTCGACAAGATGATCATCTTCGTCTTCTCAGCCGTCGTCCGCGTCATCAACCCCTGGTCCACCAGCGCATCGAACCCGCTTGTCTTAACCGTGTCAGAGGTATCCGCCTGCACCGGCAACTTCAGTGGATCGGACCACAAACACGCTGGTCTCGCGGCGTAATACGTATTGATCGCCTTCGTATAATTTGCACTGCTGTTATCCGTCTTCTTGCACCCAAACGCAATCGCCGTAGCCGCCGTCGCAAAAAGAACTACTACCATTCCATTCGTTTTCATCCTGCTCACCCCCTCGAACTCATAAAGAACTTTCAGCAAGTGGGATGCATCCGCCAGCGTAGCGGTTATCAGTCAAAGATCGGGGCGGTCCATGTCTCGCTCCTAAGACACGGGTCTCTCGTCGGCAAGCATCTCAAGGAAGCTTCTACAACCAGCCCTTCGCCCGCGCAATACGCGCTGCATCCACCCGATTGGTCGCCCCTAGCTTACTGATCGCCTCCGAAAGATAGTTCCGCACCGTCCCCTCGGACAACCGCAACTCCGCCGCAATCTCGCTCGAGCTCCTACCCTCACCCGCCCGCTGCAGGATCTGCCGTTCCCGGTCCGTCAAAGGATCCGGCTCCGCGCTCCATGCCTCTGTAGCCAGCGCCGGATCCACCACCCGCAACCCCTGGTGTACCCGGCGCACAGCCTCTGCCAACTCACTCGCCGGCCGATCCTTCAACAGATAACCCCGCGCCCCGGAGTCCAGCGCGCGTCGCAAGTAGCCCGGCCGCGCAAACGTCGTCAGGATCACCGTCCGCACCGCAGGCCGGCTGATCTTCAACGCCACCGCCACCTCGAGCCCCGTCATCCCCGGCATCTCGATATCCGTCACCAGCACATCCGGCCCCAGCTGCTCCACCGCCCGCAGCGCATCGCGCCCATTCGCGGCCTTCCCGATGACTGTTATATCCGCCTCCAGATCCAGCAACGCGGCCAGGGCTCCCAGCACCATTGCCTGATCTTCCGCCAGCACCACCTTAATCTTGCCCCCGCCCATCAAGCCGCTCCCGCCGCGCTGCGCGGCAACTCGATCACCAGTGTCGTCCCCTCACCCTCACTTTGTCGCGACTCAATCCGAAAGCGCCCCCCAAGCGCCTGCACCCGCTCTCGCATCCCTCGCAACCCATTCCCCTCGCGCTCAATCGGAGTCGTGCCATCATCCGCAACTTCAAACGAAGCAAACCCATCCTGCGTCGTCGCAAAACGTATCGTGCAACGCGTCGCGTGTGCATGCCGCACAATATTCGTCACAGCCTCCCGCACCGCGAGCGACAACACGGTCTCTTCCCGCGCTGGCAAAGCCGGAGGCCGCGTCTCACACTCGAGCGTCACGCCCGCCGCATCCAGCGTCAACCGCGCCTGCTCAACTTCCGCGTTCAGCCCCTTCGACCGATACCCGCCAATTGCCTCCCGAACCTCTGCCAGCGCAGTCCGAGCCGTACGTTCCACATCCGCGATCTCGCTCGCAGCCCGCACGTCATCCCGCCCCATCAACCTGCCCGCAAGCTCAGCCTTCAGCACGATCACGCTCAACGTGTGCCCCAGCACATCGTGCAGATCACGCGCAATCCGCTCACGCTCTGCTACCGCCGCAAGCGCCACATTTTCCTGTTGCGCCTCCCGCAGCTTCAAGTCAGCACGCTTGCCCTGCGCAACAAACAGGTTGCTGATCCCCACCACCAGGGTAAAGACGCCCGTGATCGCATAATTGAATGGATTACCCGGAAAAAGCTGGCTCTCCACCCCCAGCACCACCAACTCCAGCACAAACGCGCCGATCAGCGCCGCCGACGACTCCACACAGAACGGAAGCATCGCCGCCACGTAGATAAAAAAGCTCGAGCCCCCCAGATTGAACGGGATGCTCCCCATGCCCAGCACGAAGATCGCCGCCACCAGCGCCAACCGGACCTTGCGGTATGGCCAGTGCACATACGAGATATACAACCCCAGAAACACCGCAAAGATCGGCATCTGCTGCGCCCAGTAGCGTCCGCTGTGGCGCAGCACCGGCTCGATAAAGAAGAACACCGAATACACCAGCCAAACATAGCTGGCCGTGTCGTGGGTCTTCGCCGCATTCGTCCGTGCGTACAGATCGCCCTGCAACTGCATCGCATCGCACGGCAGTTTCGGCGTGGGCTCGCTCATGGCGTCTCGTCCTGACTCTGGGCTCAGTGTACTTGTTCTTCTCCGTCTAAAAAGTCTGGGTGCCCCACTCATCGCGCTGTTTGCGATGAGTGGGATGCGAAAACTCAAGACCCACCCGACCCCGCTCTAAGCATCCTGCTCGGCCCGCTGAAAGACCACCCAGCTGGCGCCCAGCGTCAGCAGCGTAAACCCCACCAGTCCCAGCCAATGGCTCATCACGCTGGACTTGTTCTGATAGCCGAAGATCGCCAACATCAGTTGCGACAGATGATACGTCGGCAACAGCGGCGCCAACCCCTGCAGCCAGTGCGGCAGCATCTTCAGCGGAATCCAAAGTCCGCTCAGAAACGACATCGGCAGGTAAAGCAGGTTCACCACGCCCGCCGCCGCGGTGGCCGGCACCGTCAGCGCGATCAAAAGCCCAAGCGCAGCAAACGGAATCATCCCCGCGAACGCCATCCCGAGCATCTTCACCACCTCGATCGGCTGCAAATGCACGCCGCCGAACAACACCCCGACCGTCGCCAGCACCGCCAGGATGATGACGCCAAAGGCCTGCGCCGTGATGCACTTTGCA
>JAYVDT010000428.1:0-11649 GCA_043749265.1 Rhodanobacteraceae bacterium
AGAGTGCGGGAGAAACCCGAGACCGAATTTTGTAAGAAGACGGTTGCGCCTGGAATAGCGGCCGAAGATGAATCGACAACCGCTCCTGTGATTGTTCCCGAGTTCCCTGCCGATTGGGCGAAGAGTGAGGGTGCGGCCAGAAAAAAGCCGACAAATAGAGATGCGAGTATTCTGCGCTGAAAGGTGCGCATATGAAACCTCCATAGGTAAAAACTGTTTTGATCAGAATCGTTACGACTGCTGAGGACTCAGGCGAAAGCTGTCAAAATAGGAGGAGGTCGAACATGCAAACTACGTGCGAAGTAGCGAGGCGGCGCCTGCGCGGGCACGGCCTCCCTGAAGAGCGAGATTGACTCGGCTTTGACGAGCCCGGCCGGAGTGGGAGCGGAAATCGCAGCTAGATGGGCTACGGCGCAGAGCGAGCAACCGGGGTTGACAGTTTCGTCGCCGGCACTATGAGTGTGTAAAAGTTGGGCCGCGCCGACAATAAGTATGAGCAAGATGCACAGAAGCGCGACGACCGATTGGAAGCTACAGGTCGGTTTGCGAAGACCGCGGATTGTGATCAAAGACTGCATGATATTCAGGGAGCCCAAGACCAGGACTAGTCAGATACTACTGCATAGTCATGGTTTGGGCGAAAGATGAGTCCACTCTGATTTTTTGTGAGGCGCAAGCGTCGCACAAGGGCGGGAGCGCACCGATAGTATGCACTAGAATTGCAGGCATGGCACCACAACCCAGACAAACTAGGCAGAAGGAAGCAATTCGGACGGCATTCACGGCGGCAGACCGTCCGCTGTCGCATGACGAGGCTCTGACGCTGGCCCAGCAGCAGGTGGGAGGACTAAGTATTGCGACGGTTTATCGCAATATCAACTTGTTGGTTGAGGAGAAGTGGCTGGCACGTGTGGCAGTTCCGGGAGATACGACTCGATACGAAGTTGCAGGAAAGGAACATCACCATCACTTTCAGTGCAGTGGCTGCGGGCGCATGTTTGAGTTGGAAGGGTGTGAGATCCAGATGACGCCGACGCTCCCGGAGGGCTTCCGGTCAACGGGGCATGAATTTTTTATTTATGGACTTTGCAGTGCCTGCTAATTACAACTAACTTATCGAAATCATTCTTTGGCTGCGTTGCGGGCTGTCGCGTCAATCTGTGTCCGAAGTGCGGGACTTGGGTCAGCTTGAAAAGGTAACTCCAATAGTTTTGACGATAGAGAGTTTAGGGACAGGCACGCTTTATGGATGAGACTCTCACTGAACCGATTGCGTTGGAAGGTTCTGGGCTCGGAATTCCCAAGATCGAAATGGAGGTGCTTGAGTCCAGGGCGCTTAGGGCAACCCTGTGGACGGTTGTGTCTTACGGTGCGGCTCAATCGTTGCGGGTGGTCAATAGTCTGGTGCTGACGAGGCTTTTGGTGCCTTCGGCGTTTGGACAGATGACGCTGGTGACTACGGTAATCGTTGGGATCACACTGCTTTCTGATATTGGGCTGGGGCCGAGCATTATTCAGAGCGCGCGGGGGGATGATCCGCGGTTTTTGAATACGGCGTGGACCCTGCAGGTGATTCGTGGCACCGTGATGTGGATGGTGGCATTGCTGCTGAGCTGGCCGGCTGCCAGGTTTTATCATGATCCGACTCTTCTGAAGGTGCTTCCTGTGCTGGCTCTGAGCATGATTTTGACGGGATTCAACAGTACGAATCTGCTGACGCTTTCCAGGCACATGAGTGTAAGGCGATTATTTGCAATCGACTTCAGTACGCAGGTTGTGGCGCTTCTGGTGACGGTGGCGTGGGCGTATCGTTGGCCATCCATTTGGGCGCTGGTGGGCGGGAATCTTGCTTCGAGCCTATACAGGTTGACGCTGAGTCACCGGGCATCGATCGTGCCGGGCATTCGGAACCGGTTTCTTTGGGATAAGGAGTCTTTATCCAACATTCTTCATTTCGGGAAATGGATCTTTTTAGGAACGGCATTTTTCTTTTTTGCCTCGCAGGCTGACCGGCTCATTCTGGGTAAGGTGGTGAGCCTTTCTGTGCTGGGCGTTTATGGGATTGCTTTCTCTCTTTCGGACATTCCACGGTCGGTGATCGGGGCATTCTCGTCCAAGGTGGGGTATCCGTTTATCGCGAAGATCATCCATTTGCCGCTAGCGGAGTTTCGGGCGCAATATTTGCGATATCGCGTGTTTGCTTTGTTGATCGGAGCATTTTTATTGAGTCTGATGGTGGTGTTTGGCGATCAACTGGTGCTGCGCCTGTACAAGCCGGCTTACGCGGATGGGGCATGGATGGTGCCGATTCTGGCTCTCGGGCTGTGGCATACGCTGCTTTATCAGACGACGAACCCGGTGCTTTTCTCGCTGGGGAAGAGCAAGTACAACGCGATGGGGAACGCAGCTTACTGCGCGGCAGTGTTAATTGGGATTCCGGTAGCGTTTCATTTTTATGGGTTGCTGGGCGCGGTAATTGCTGTGGCAGCCGGAGATTTTCCACTTTATCTTGTGATCCAAGGTGGGGCGGTGCGCGAAGGAATTCGACCGCTGAAACAGGACCTGCAAATGACTTCCGCCTTCGTGGGCTTGATGGTTTTGGAGTTCGGGCTAAGAAAGGCATTTTGATCAGCATCGGTTTTCATCCGATTGGAGTAACCCGCAAGATGTATTTCCACAAGTAATGTCCGGGGCCAGAATTGTTCGACGAAGGTGAATTTTGAGGGGCAATGCTCGATATGTATCAATCGACTGATGATTTGCTAAAAGCGAAGTCGAAGATTTCGTCTAGCGGGACGCTGTCCGCACGTTTTGCCGAGGTTTGTGAACGCTCAGGGACACGGACCGCTGTGACACTTGGAATGGGTTCGATCACATATAAAGAATTGAATTTAGCGGCTGAAGAGGTGCGAGCCGGGCTCGTCGCGCGGGGGGCAGGACCTGGCAAGATCGTGGCAATTTGCATGGAGCGGTCAATCGGGATGATCGCGGCGATGCTGGGGGTCGTCAAGACGGGTGCGGCTTACCTGCCAATTGACCCCCGGTATCCAGAGGCGAGGATTGCGGAGACGATCAAGGATGCGTCTCCGGTAGTGGTTGTGGGGGTGAGTGGCGTTAGCCTGAACGAATTAATGGCCGGTGGCGGGACCGGAACTTCTGGGGCTGAGATTGGTCCGGATGACGCGGCTTACGTGATCTACACGTCGGGATCTACCGGCAAGCCGAAGGGAGTTTTGGTGTCGAACCGGAACGTGATTCGTTTGCTGGACGAGACGAGGCAATGGTTCAACTTTGATGAGAATGATGTTTGGACGATGTTTCACTCGTTTGCGTTCGACTTTTCTGTCTGGGAGATATGGGGAAGCCTGCTGCATGGAGGCCGCTTGGTGATTGCTCCGTTTGAGGTGAGCAGGTCACCGGAGGATTTTCGGGTGCTTCTGGTGCGAGAGCGGGTTACGGTTTTGAATCAAACTCCCTCGGCGTTTGCGCTGCTGGATCGGGTTGACGCGCAGGCGGGCAAGCGGGACCTCGCGCTGCGGGTCGTGATCTTCGGCGGGGAGGCGCTGATACTGGGATCGCTGCGGGGTTGGATGGAACGACATGGCGATGCAAAGCCGCAGATTATCAATATGTACGGGATCACCGAGACAACGGTGCATGTGACGTACCGGCGGGTAATGGCACTTGACGCGCTGAATGAGGGGGAAAGCCTGCTGGGTGAAGCTATTCCAGATATGCAGGTTCATTTGTTGGATGAAGATTTGCGGCCTGTGGCGGATGGGGAACAAGGCGAGATTTGCGTCGGTGGCTGCGGCGTGGCTAAAGGGTATTTGAATCGCCCGGAGCTTACAGCGGATCGGTTTGTTCCGGATCCATTTGGGGAGGCGGGAGCAACGCTGTATCGGTCAGGCGATATGGCCCGGCGGAGGGGAGACGGCGAGTTGATTTACCTGGGCCGGCGGGATGGGCAGATCAAGGTAGCGGGTTTTCGGATTGAGCTTGGAGAAGTTGAAGCTGCGCTGATGGAGCACCAGGGGGTCGCACAGGCGTGTGTCGTGGCGCGCACGGATGAAGGTGTGGGGACTCGTCTGACAGCTTACGTGGTGGGTCGATGTAGTGCTGATTTGTCCGTTACAGAGTTGAGCGAATTTCTGGCGACGCGGCTTCCCGGCCACATGATGCCGGCCTTCTATCGAATTCTTGGGGCAATGCCGTTGACTACGAATGGGAAGGTTGATCGGGCTGCTTTACCTTCCGGAACGTCAGCTGCGACGCAGAAATTGGTCACCTCGACGACGACTGAAGAGAAGGTGGCGTCGATCTGGAGGAGGGTTTTGAAGAATGAAGTTGGCTTGGATGACAACTTCTTCGACGTGGGTGGTTCTTCACTGCTTTTGATTGCGGCGAGAACGGGCTTGCAGCAGGAGTTGAATTGCGAGATTCCAGTCATGTGGATGTTTGAATTCACGACGGTTCGATCTTTAGCCAAAAGGATTGAGGATGGCAACCGGGCCCCGATGATCCAGACGGCCGCGGTCGATGCAAACGCAGGTCGACAAAGGATGGCTTTTGCACGGGCACGTGCTGCCCGGGGGGATTCGAAGTGAGCGAACGCGACATAATGGTTCATGGGCCGGAACTCGAAGGTGTTGCGATTATTGGGATGTCCGGCAGGTTTCCGGGCGCACCGGATATTGCGACGTTCTGGAAGAATCTGGTTGTAGGCAAGGATACGATTTCACGCTTTGCGGCAGGGGATGTCGAGGCTCGGACGGATGCGAGCAGTGAGACGGACTATGTCGCAGCGCGGGGCGTGCTTGAAGATGTGGGGATGTTCGATGCGGAGTATTTCGGTGTTTCTCCGCATGATGCTGACCGGATGGATCCTCAACACAGGATCATGCTGGAGGCATGCTCAAATGCGCTCGAAGATGCGGGCTATGTGCCTTCAGAGTATGCCGGAGAGATTGGCTTGTTTGCGGGCTGCAGCCTGAACACGTATCTTCTGGCGAACCTGGCCAAGGATCGCGAGTTTCTGGATGAACTGACGGCAAATTATCAGGTGGGCCAGTTCCCTGTTGCGCTGGGAAATGACAAGGACTTTCTGACGACGCGGGTGGCGTACAAGCTGAATCTGCGCGGGCCGGTGATAACGGTGCAGTCGGCGTGCGCGACCAGCCTGGTAGCGATCAGCCAGGCGGCCCAGGCATTGATGAACTATCAGTGCGACATGGCGCTGGCGGGGGGCGTTTCGGTTACGTTTCCGCAGATGCGTGGGCACTTGTATCAGGATGGCGGCATTGTTTCGAGCGATGGACGCTGCCGTCCATTCGACGGACAGGCGACGGGCACGGTCTTTGGACATGGCGTCGGCATTGTGTTGTTAAAGCGCCTGGAAGATGCAGTCCGCGACGGCGACCAGGTGGTTGCGGTCTTGCGCGGATTTGCGGTAAATAACGATGGCAGCGCCAAGGCGGGGTACATGGCGCCGGGGGTGGATGGCCAGTCAAGAGTAATTGCAGCGGCGCAGGCGATGGCGGGTGTGTCGCCGGATGAGATCAGCTATGTGGAAGCGCATGGGACGGGCACTCCTCTGGGCGATCCGATTGAGATTGCAGCGTTGACGAAGGTGTTCAAAGCGGCGACGGGGCGGACGGGCTTCTGCGCGGTTGGGACTGCCAAAGGAAATGTAGGGCATCTGGATAGCGCAGCCGGCGTTACGGGTGTAATCAAAACAGCGCTGTCATTGAGCAAGCGCATTTTGCCTGGGTTGAAAAACTTCACGCATGCGAATCCGAACATCGATCTCGTCGGGTCGCCATTTTTATTTCGTGGCGAGAGCGTGGAATGGCGCGGAGATTCGCCGCTGCGGGCGGGGGTAAGTGCGTTTGGAGTGGGTGGTGTGAATGCGCATGTCGTGCTGGAGGAAGCTCCGGTGCGGGCTTTGTCGGCGGCCTCTGCGAGGACTCGGCAGGTGCTTTGCGTTTCTGGACGGAGTGAGACCGCGGCGTTGCGGGCGGCGGCTAATGTCGCCGAGTATCTAAAAGAGCAGCCGGATACGAACCTGGCGGATGCAGCGTTTACGCTGGGGCTCGGACGGAAAGCACATGAGTTTCGTGTGGCCGTTGCGGCTGGGGATGTTGTTGCGGCACGTGAGGGCTTTGCCAAAGCCAAAGCCGTGCGTAGCGGAAGTAGGAAGCTTGCATTTCAGTTCTCCGGCCAGGGGACACAGTTTGTAGGGATGGGCCGGGAGCTTTATGAGTCGGAACCGGTTTACCGTGAGGTGATCGACGAATGTGCTGCGCTGTTGCTGCCGTTTCTCGGACGGGATTTCCGTGAGTTGATGTTTGCTTCGACGGACGATATGGATGCTGCTGCGCTGATGGAGCAGACGGCGATGGCACAGCCGGCATTGTTCTGCACAGAGTTGGCGCTCGCGAGGCTTTGGGAATCGTGGGGTGTGCGACCGGAGGCGATGGTCGGGCATAGCCTGGGCGAGTATGTCGCGGCGACGGTAGCTGGGGTGTTTGAACGCGACGACGCAGTGCGACTGGTCGCACTGCGCGGACGGATGATGGGCGCCCTGCCTGCGGGGGCGATGATCTCAGTGGCGCTGCCGGAGCCGGAGCTTGCGAAATACTTGAACGTGGACGTCTCAATCGCGGCGTTGAATGCAGCGCACGCGGGGGTGCTCTCTGGAACGATCGGGGCTATTGAGGAGCTGGAACGGCGACTCGCGATTGAGGGTGTTGCCACGCGGAGACTGAAGACTTCGCATGCGTTCCACTCGGCGATGATGGAGCCGATGTTGGATGACTTTGATGCGGAGCTTAGGAAGCTGACGTTGAAGGCGCCGCAAGTCAAGTTTGTTTCAAGCGTGACGGGAACGTGGATTACGACGGAGCAGGCTACCAGCGCGGAGTACTGGGTCAAGCAGTGCAGGCTGCCGGTACGGTTCGCAGAGGCGTTGGGTTGTCTGGTTGCAGGTGGGTCCGTCGCGGGTGGCTCTAGCGTGCTGCTGGAGATTGGGCCTGGCGAGACGCTGACGACGCTGGCTTTGGCCCAAAAAGTGGGGACGGCCGTCGCATCGTTTGGACGGCCGGGGCACACGAAGACTGTTCAAGATGCGCTGGGTGAGCTTTGGAAGGCAGGCGTAAGCCTTGATTGGATTGCGGTTTACGGGCACGAACGCAGGCGCAGGATCTCGCTGCCGACGTACCCGTTTGAACGCAAATTGCACTGGATTGAACCTTCCCTAAAGATGGACGTGAGAACTGCGGCGAAAGCCGGAAGTGGAGTGGCATCAATGTCTTCTGGCTTACTGACGCAAACGACAAATGAAGTTGCAAGTAATCCCGAGCGGAAGATGCGGCTACGGGCTGAGATCGCGCGAGAGTTCACTGCGCTGAGCGGGATTGAGACGGTGGCCGAGGAGGCCGAGCACCAGTTTCTGGAACTCGGTTTCGATTCTTTGTTCCTGACGCAGGCTGCACAGGCGATTGGGAAAAAGTTCAAGGTCAAGGTTACGTTTCGTCAGTTGATGGAACAGTTTTCTACGATTGCAGCACTGGCGGATCACCTGGACGGGGTGCTACCGGCGGACGTAGCCACGGTGATAGTTGTGCCGCCACAGACTGCTGCTTCAAGGATTATTGCCACGAGTTCAGGGCTGCCGATTGAGAGATTGCTGGCGGAGCAGCTTTCGACTTTGTCGCAGATGTTTGCGACCCAGGTTGAGGCGCTGAAGGCTGCGGCGGGCTTGGCGGGTTCGGTCGCTCCGCAAGATGCAGCTAGTGTAGTTAGAACGGCTACGGCTGCTGCCACACCTAAGGTGAATGCGGTTGCGGAGGTTCGGTTTGGAACAATTCAGCCTAAGGCTCAGCATGATTTGAATGAAGTACAGGGACGGTATATCCAGGCACTGGTAGCGAAGTATCAAGCAATGACTCCGGGCTCGAAACGGCTGACGCAGGCTGGGCGCGGACAATTGGCGGATCCTCGTGCGGTGGCGGGGTTTAGGCCGCAGTGGAAGGAGATGGTTTATCCATTGATTACGGAGCGGGCCCGCGGTTCGCGGCTTTGGGATGTGGATGGAAACGAGTTCATCGACATCGTCAACGGGTACGGGTGCATCATGTTTGGGCATTCGCCCGAGTTTGTGGTGGAGGCGGCACGGGAGCAGCTGGATCGGGGCGTTGCGATTGGACCTCAGAGCCCGCTTGCAGCCGAAGTCGCCGCGTTGTTGTGCGAGCTAACGGGCAACGAGCGCGTAACCTTCTGCAACACTGGGTCCGAGGCCGTCATGGCGGCAATTCGCGTGGCGCGGACTGTTACGGGACGGGACAAGATTGTTTACTTTGCCGGGGATTACCACGGAACTTTCGACGAGGTCTTGGTGAGGGCAACACCGCGTGGCTCGGCTCCGGTGGCACCTGGGATTCCGGTTGAAAATGTGACGAACGTGGTGGTTCTGGAGTATGGGGCGGACACGTCGCTGGAGTGGATTCGGGCAAATGCCGAAGATATTGCGGCAGTGCTCGTAGAGCCTGTACAGACGCGGAATCCGCAATTGCAACCTGCGGCGTTTATGCGCGAGATTCGGCGAATTACGGAAGATACCGGGTCGGCAATGATTTTGGATGAGGTCGTTACGGGATTTCGTTTGGCGCAGGGTGGAGCACAGCAGTTTTTCGGGATTCGTGCCGATATGTGTACGTATGGGAAGGTGATCGGCGGGGGTCATCCGATTGGGGTTTTGTCGGGCAAAGCCACCTATCTTGACGCGTTGGATGGAGGATCGTGGCGCTACGGGGATGACTCAGTGCCGGAGATTGGGGTCACGTTCTTTGCTGGAACGTTTGTGCGGCATCCGCTGGCTCTGGCGGCGGCCCGGAGCGTGCTGCGCCATTTGAAGGCGGCGGGGCCTGGCTTACAGGAGGAGTTGAACGCAAAGACGAAACGCTTGGCGGAGTCATTGAATGCATTCTTCCAGGAGCGTGGGGTACCGAGCCAGATTAGCCATTTTGCTTCGTGGTTTTACTTTACGTTTCCGCATGATGCTCGACTGGGCAGCTTGCTGTATTACGCAATGCGGGCCAAGGGGATTCACATCCAGGAGGGTTATCCGTGCTTCCTGACGACGGCGCATACGGATGCTGATCTGGCCGCGATTGAGAAGGCGTTTCGAGAGACGATTGCAGAGATGCAGGAGGCGAAGGTGCTTCCTTGCACGATCGCGCCTGTTGGCCGAGCAGGGGCCGAGATGCATCCGGACACATTGTCCGAAACGCCAACGCGGGTTCCGTTGACGGAGCCACAACGTGAAATTTTTTTGGCTGCGTCATTGAAAGATGATGCTAACTGTGCGTTCAATGAATCGCTGACTTTAACGCTATGGGGGCCGGTTAAGACTGAGAATTTGGCGGCGGCGCTGGGTAAGGTCTTTGCCCGGCATGACGGCCTGCGCAGTACGGTGAGCGCGGATGGTGAATGGCTTCAGATCGCGGACAAGCCTGGGTTTAAAGCAGAATTTGTGGACCTGCGGATACTGGATCGAGCTGCCCAGCAAGAGATGATCGACGATGCAATCGAATGCGAAGGGCGTGAGGCGTTTGATCTAATGAACGGCCCACTGGTTCGTGCGACCTGCTTTCAGATGGGAGAAGAGGAACTCTCTCTGCTTCTGACGGCGCATCACATCGTTTTGGATGGCTGGTCCGCCAACCAGTTGCTGGAGGAGGTTGGGAGGATCTACAGCGAGGGGACCGACGTGCAACTGGTAGCGCTGCTTCCGTTCAGCAGCTACGCTGTGCTCGAAAAAAATCGCGAGGATGCCGGAGAGTTTGCCAATAATGAGCGGTACTGGGTAGAAAAGTTTGCCAATCGATCTCCACAACTGGACCTGCCGACGGATCGGCCTCGTCCACTCGAAAAGAGCTACAAGGGCCAGACATTTGAAGGTCAGATTGGGAGCAAGTTATATGCGGAATTGAAGCGGGCGAGTGCGGCGGCGGGCTGCTCGTTGTATGTGACCTTGCTGTCCGGATTCCAGGTCTTGATGCATCGGCTGACTGGCCAAAACGAAGTGGTTGTGGGGATATCGACGGCTGGACAAGCGCTGTTTCAGGGCGCGAGCCTTGTGGGTCACTGTGTACATTTTTTGCCAATGCTGAGCGATCTGACCGAGGGTATGACGGCGCGCGAACATCTTCGCGCAACGCGAACGGCGCTTCTGGACGCGCACGACCATCAGGAGTTTACGTACGGGAGCCTATTGCGTAAGCTGAAGCTCAAGCGGAACCCAGGGCGGTTGCCCCTGATTGAGGTGCAGTTCAACCTGGAGAAGGTCGGAGCGAATGTTTCGTTCGATGGCTTGAAGACAGAGATCAAGGGCAATCCGAAGCAGTTTGTGAATACTGACCTGTTTCTGAATGTTGTGGAGTTGAGCAACGGGCTTGAATTTACCTGTGATTTCAATAGCGACCTCTTCGACGAAGTGACGCTGGCTCGCTGGATGCAAGAATGGGAGACATTGTTGTGCAACATCGCAAGCGTGCCCGAGACGCCGGCAGATCGTTTGCCAATGCTGGGTGGCGCGGAGCGTGCGCAAGTGCTCGCAAATGGGAATCAGACCGCTGTTGATTTCGGAGCGTTTGAGCCCATGCATTCATCATTTCTGGTGATTGCACGAGAGATGCCGCAGCGGATTGCGCTCGAATGCAATGGGGTGATCTGGAGCTATGGGAGGCTCGCCGAGTATGCAACGGACCTTGCAGGGCGCCTGATTGCAGAAGGACTTGCTGCGGGCGATCTTGCCGCGATCTGCATTGAGCGATCACCGGAGATGGTGGGCGCTATGATTGCGGTTATGATGACGGGCGCCGCTTACGTTCCGCTCGATCCAAGACATCCGCGTGAACGGACGGCCATGGTGCTCGACACCGCAGGTGTTGCCATGTTGCTGGTGTCGGGAGAGACGGAGTTGAAAACGACGGCCAAGGTTCTGAACATCAAGAGAGCTGGTGTTCTAACGCCGATGCCGACGGTAGACGTTAGCGCGAACTCGCTCGCGTACGTCATCTATACGTCAGGTTCGACGGGCGCACCGAAGGGTGTGGCGATCGAGCATGGCGCACTCGTGAATTTGTTGAAGTCGATGCAGCGAGAGCCTGGCCTGGGAGCACAGGACACGCTGGTGGCGATTACGACGCCGTCATTCGACATCGCCGCACTGGAGTTGTTCCTGCCGCTGATGACGGGGGCAAAGTTGGTTGTTGCGACGGACGCCGAGGTCATGGATGGTCAGTTGCTTCTGGCGCTTCTGGGAAGGACGAGGGCGACGGTCCTACAGGCTACTCCCGGAGCCTGGCGGATCCTGATCGATGCGGGTTGGACAGGAGCTAATGCGCTCAAAGTGTTATGCGGTGGAGAGGCTCTACCCCGCGATCTAGCAGAGATGCTGCTCGACCGGAGTAGCGAGGTCTGGAATATGTATGGCCCGACGGAGACGACGATCTGGTCCTCAGCTACGAGGATCATGCGGGGTTCGGGTCCAGTGCGCGTGGGACCGCCGATAGCGAACACGCACTTCTATGTCCTCGACAAGTATCTGGATCCGAGCCCGTTGGGAGTGACTGGTGAGCTTTATAT
>JAYVDT010000429.1:0-3599 GCA_043749265.1 Rhodanobacteraceae bacterium
AATCGCAACACTTACCGTATCTGCGCTGCTGCTATGCGGCGGAGTCGCCGGTGCCCAACAGAACAGGGACTTTTATAACGGCGTTCGCGATGGCAGTCGCGGCGGCCAATATGACAACTCCGACCAGCGGCGGAATGCAGGTCGTTATTACAACAACGGCCAATACAACAACGGCCAATACAACAACGATCCACGCTACAACGACCGCGATGGCAATCGCAATCGGCAAGGCGGCATTGGTCCCGGCAAGGGCGCACTCATCGGTGGAGCAGGCGGTGCGGTGCTTGGCGCCCTGTTCGGTGGCGGGCTCAAGGGCTCGTTGATTGGCGGCGCCGCAGGTGCTGGTATCGGCGCGATCGTAGGCAAGGTACACCAGAACAAAGTCCGCCGCGACAATAACTATTACCCGCGCTAGACGCATTTGGAGAATGAGAGGAAATATGATGACGAACACACTTCGCGCCTATTCCAAATCCGCGCTTTTGGCCGCCGGTCTGCTATTTGTCCCCATAGCAGTTCACGCTCAGCAGAAGCCAGCGGAGATTGAACCTCGTTCCGCAGCCGGGATGAAGGAAACGACCATGCACTACACCCATGAGCAGTTGCTGACCGCCACGGTACATCAGGCATGGTTGCTGAGCAACAAGAACGAAGCAAACTTCTTCGACATGG
The DNA here is from genome assembly GCA_043749265.1 of Rhodanobacteraceae bacterium. Lineage (GTDB taxonomy): Bacteria > Acidobacteriota > Terriglobia > Terriglobales > Acidobacteriaceae > Edaphobacter. The sequence continues at coordinate 673 of JAYVDT010000429.1, forward strand.
TCGAAGAACTTGCCAGGATCTCCGCCACCAACCGAGGCATCACGTTGCCGGAGACTGCAATTGCGGGTCGCCGCATGGGCGAGTACATCAAGCGCAATGCCAAGGCCGACACCGACCAATTGCTCTATTCAGTGGTCGATAAGGCGGTGCTGATGACTGCGAAGACGCCGGTTCACGTTGCTGGAACCAAGCCCGCTACGCCTAGGAACTAGGCTCAAACAGGGGGAGGGTAACACCACTTCGTCGCCCTCCTCCGAGCTTCGAATCGCTCAGTCCATCGCGAAGATCTTGCATCTGGCGAATATAACGCTTCGAATCAAACTTTCGCCCGGTGCTTGCTCCTGACATGTAGCGACGTTTGCCAAAGATTGGCCGTGTTCCCCAGGCGCGATCGAACTTGCCCAGGATGGCCCATGCGATCCCTGCGTAGCCATTCGGATCTCTGCCATCGAGGAAGTATTTATCATCCAGGTAGACGCACGCCTTCATCGCTGAATCCACATCCGGCGTCCACTCCAGAATTTTTTTCGCCCAGTACATCCGCATGTAGTTATGCATCCAGCCCTGCTCGACCATCTGGATCTGCGCCGCGTTCCATAAGTCGTCGTGAGTGCGGGCCTCTTCCAATTGCTTGAGCGTGTAGATGTGTTCCCGTTCGTCGCGTGCGTGCTCTGCGATGGTCTTCTTTGCCCAGTCTTCAGCGCATTGGGCGGAGTCATATTTGTCGGTGTGCCAGACAAAGTTGATCGCGAGTTCGCGCCACGCAATCAGCTCATTGAAATAGCTATCTTTCGCGGAACTAAGCGTGGGGTGAGCCTCTGCCGCCGCAGCCACGGCGAGTGCGATCGTCTGCGGCCCAACATGGCCGTAGCGCAGATAAGGCGACATTGCCGACGTGCCGTCCACCTCCGGTTTATTACGCATGGCTTCATAGTTGACAAGCATCTTGGAGCAGAACACTTTCAGCCGCTTGAGCCCCTCATGCGTACCGCCCTTGAAGGAATCCACCGGCCCAACGCTACGATCGAGGTCCTTCCAGTCGCGCGTCATATCTTCTTTCAGGCTGTCTTCGTAAAAACCGGATGGACGTTTCCATGCGTGAGCGGCCTTGGGATTCTGGTATGGGACAAGATACTGCGGCAGCAGCCTGTACAGCCGTGGGCGAATCGTGTACGCACCGTACTGTGCCTTTTCAATCAGCTTGGAGGGCACAATTACATCTGTGTCCACAGTCCAGAACGGGATGCGAAGCTTCTCTGCAAGTTCCTTGCGCCAGCGCTCAGGCTCACGCATCGGGTTCTCGTCACCGATACACATTGCGGCATTCACATCATGCAGAAAACGCTCGTGCGACTCATGCGGAGCGCGGCGCATGACAAATGAAATATTTCGTTCGTGCAGGTCCGCTTCCACATCCAACAGGCCCTGCTGCAGGAACACATAATGGCGCAGATTTGCATGCGGAAAATTGGAGATGCCAGCGAAGTAAACCACCAGCGGCAGCCCCAGCTCGTTGGCGATCGCAACGGCAAGATTCACGGCGTGGTTGTCGACACCACGCTGCGCACGCTGCATCCAGTACACGACGCACTTACCGTCAGCCGCGGGAACGCCGTCTCGCCGCACCGTGACGCGCGCATTGTTTGACAGTTCTGCCAGCTTACTGGGCAGGTTTTGCGTAGCCCCGTGACCCATCGGAGTTTCTTTCGCCATTGCAGCATCCTCTTGCCTAATCTATCGGGTGTGAGCGATGGATTAGGCCCTCGGTATTATGTTCTTTGAGCCTATGAAAATCCGCGCCTGCACTTCCGATGACATCTCCACCCTGTCCCTGATTGGAGCCGCTACGGTTCTCGAAAGCTTTGCCGGTCTGCTGCCCGGCCCGGCTCTTCTTGCGCATTGCCACAAGAACCACACACCCACCGCCTATGCAGATTTCCTGTCCCAACCGACGACATTTGCATGGCTCGCAGAGGTTGATCCCGCAGTTGGCGCAGGGCCAGCGCCCATCGGCTACGCCATGCTGACCGCCCCGGACTTCCCAGCCGAGCTTGTACATGCGAACGATCTGGAATTGAAGCGCATCTACGCGTTCTCGCGTTTTCACGGGACCGGTGTGGGGCCCGCCTTACTGGAGGCTGCGGTAGAGCGGGCCCGCAAACTGGGTGCCAGGCGCTTGCTGCTGGGTGTGCATCGCGAGAACGCGCGGGCGCTTTCCTTCTACGCCCGTAATGGCTTTGTAGAGATTGGGCAGCGGGCCTTCCACCTGGGGCCGGAGATCTTTGACGATCCCGTCCTGGCCCTGACCCTCTGAACAGCACGCGGCAGTGCGATATTCTAAAGGGGTGAGCCACCCCGACGGCATTGAACTCGCAAGTCTTTCGTTGAACGAATTACTTGTGAAACGGAGAGGTCTGAAGCGCCGGCTCTCCGTTCGTGAACAACTGAAGCCGATCCGCCTGGCCGTGCTCGGCGGAAGTACTACGAATGAAGTGGTGGAACTGTTGGAACTGTGGCTGCTGGAAGCTGGCTTTCTGCCTACGATTCATCAGTCGGAGTATGGCCGCTTCTACGTCGACGCGGTGCACGACACGCAGGCGCTCGAAGACTTCAAGCCGGATCTCGTCTACGTCCATACCTCAGTCTTGAACGTTGAGCGCTTTGCGCCCATGCAGGCGACCGAAACTGAGCTCGCCGAGTACGTTCAGGCAGAGCTCGCGCGCTTCCGGCTAATCTGGAAATCGCTCGACCAGAAGCTGGGCTGCCTGGTCATTCAGAACAACTTCGAGTACCCGCCAAATGCCATCCTCGGCAATCTGGATGTATCCCACCCCGGCGGCCACACCCGGTTCGTCAACGAGTTGAACCGCGAATTTGCGCTCGCTGCTGCCGGCAATGCCCGGCTGTTGCTGCAGGATGTGTGTAGC
>JAYVDT010000430.1:0-3589 GCA_043749265.1 Rhodanobacteraceae bacterium
CTCGACCCGCGGTCACAAGGGTCAGGGTTCGCGGTCGGGTTCGTCCCTGATGCGCGGCTTTGAAGGTGGCCAGATGCCGCTTCACCGCCGTCTCCCCAAGCGCGGGTTCACCAACATTTTCCGCGTGGAGTATACCGTGGTTGGTCTCGACCGCTTGGCTGAGTTGCACGCTGCCTCTAACGAGACTGAGTTCACGCTCGACAAGATCGTTGAGATGGGCCTGCGTCGTCGTAAGAACTCGCTGATCAAAGTGCTCAACAACGGCGAGATCTCGGCAGCGATCACTGTCCATGCACACAAGTTCTCCGCCTCGGCAAAGGCAGCTATCGAAAAGGCCGGCGGCAAGGCGGTTCTGATCGGCGACGAAGAAGCGGCAGCTTAGTTGAGCTTGACCCCCAAGTCTAGATCGCTTCGGCGGTTTTTGCTCGTGGGAGTACTTTTGTTGTGCTTGAAACGATCTAGACTGAGCGTATCCCCGGAATCCACCTGTTAAGCAAGGACCAACGATGTTTGAGAAGATCGCAAATATTTTCAAGATTCCTGACCTTCGCACCCGCGTCCTTTTCACGCTGGGTATGCTTGCCGTTTACAGGTTAGGTGCGCACATACCCACCCCCGGCATCAACGCCAAGATGCTTGCCGACTTCTTCAATCAGAACTCGGGCTCGGCTCTGGGCCTTGTCGATCTCTTCTCGGGTGGGAACCTCCGCCGCCTCACGATCTTTGCGCTCGGTATCATGCCGTACATTACAGCGTCGATCATCTTCCAACTGCTGACGGTTATCTATGAGCCGCTAGCCAAGTTGCAAAAAGAAGGCGAGATGGGCCGCCGCAAGATCACTCAGTGGACCCGGTATGTCACGGTTCTGCTCGGTATCGTGCAGTCCACGGCTATCGCACTGACGCTCACCAACACGGGTACTGGTCAGGCAATGGTCACGATGTCTAAATGGGCCTTTATCCCGATGTGCGTCCTGACGCTGACTGCGGGGACCGCCTTCATCATGTGGCTGGGTGAGCAGATTACTGAGCGCGGCATTGGAAATGGTATGTCGCTGTTGATCTTCACCGGCATAGTTGTCGGCCTCCCCAAGGGCATTGCTGATCTCTACGATAAAGCCATAACCAACGCATGGGGAGCCTTCACACCTATTGCAATTCTTACCCTGATCGCAATGATGATTGCGGTGGTCGCCTTTATTATCTTCGTCGAGCGTTCTGAGCGCCGGATCCCCGTACAGTACGCGAAGCGTATAGTTGGCCGCAAGATGATGGGTGGCCAGTCCACGCACCTCCCATTGAAAGTGAACTCCGGTGGGGTCATGCCCGTCATCTTTGCTAGCTCGATCCTCTCGGCACCCTTGCTCTTCTCCGGGATGAGTTTCTTCGGTTCCGACAAGCTCTCAGACACTAAGTTTTTCGGTCCGATTTTGCGCTCGATAGCTCCGGGCGAGCCCCTCTACGAATTGGCCTACATCGTCGCGATTATCTTCTTCGCGTATTTCTACATCTCGATAGTGTTCCGTCCAGATGATATCGCTGACAACATGCGTAAATATGGTGGCTTCATCCCCGGCATTCGGCCTGGTCGCCGCACGTCGGATTTCATCAATGACGTTCTAACGCGGATCACGCTCGTCGGTGCTATTTATCTGATCATCATTTCGATAATTCCGACGTTCCTGATCAGCGGTATCCACTTCAACCACATTCCGCTCCTTGGGCCGGTGTTTGATCGCCTGCCCAATTTTGTCACCAACGGTTTGGGTGTCAAGTTCTACTTCGGCGGCACCTCGCTGCTCATCGTTGTCGGGGTTGCCATGGACACGATACAACAAATCGAGTCGCAGCTTATCATGCGCCATTACGACGGCTTCTCCCCGAAATCCGGCCGCATTCGTGGTAGGCGTAGCTGGTAAAGGTACGGTAAATCGAGATGTCTGCAGAACTGATTGAAACAACCGAGGTCCGGGTAGGGGAGACCTTCATACCTGGGCCCGTTTTGCTGCTTGGAGCCCCCGGCGTGGGGAAGGGAACTCAGTCCCAAATCCTGATGGCTGAGTTCGGGATTCCGCAGATCTCTACAGGAGATCTACTGCGTGCAAACATCCAACGAGGGACCGAGCTGGGCAAGCAGGCAAAGTCCCTTATGGACGCTGGCCAACTGGTCCCGGATAATGTAGTGAATGGCATGGTCCGCGATCGTCTCGCCCAGCCCGATGCTGCAACTGGCTACATTCTGGATGGATACCCCCGGACCCTGGGCCAGGCAGAGTGGCTCGACGCTCACCTTGCCGCCACCGATACATTGCACCTTGACCTCATCGCCGTCAACATACGGGTTGACGAGGGCGAATCGCTACGGCGTATCGCCGGCAGGCGTTCTTGCCCAACCTGCAAGCGTGTCTACAATACCTACTCGCATCCGTCCAAAGTCGAAAACATATGCGACTTCGACGGGAGCGCTCTGGTCCAGCGTTCCGATGACACCGAAGCTGCCTTCACAGAGCGCATGGGGGCCTATAAAACCCAGACTGCCGCTGTGATTGCCCACTACTGGGGCCACGGGCGATTCGCCGAAGTTGACGGCAGCCAATCAGTTTTTGAAGTCGCTGACGCCATTCGCAGGGAACTTACGGTTCTTCGTGCGGCCGCAAAGCAGGTTATTTAGACATGTCGATCATAATCAAGACTCCGCAGGAGATCGAAAAAATGTATCGCTCGGGCCAGATTCTGCGCCAGGTTCACGAGCACATCCGGCCCTTGGTCGTTGCCGGCGTATCCACTTTGGACTTGGAGATTGCCGCCAACGAAAAGATCGGCCTCTTCGGCGCGAAAGCGGCTTTCAAGGGCTACCACGGATTTCCTGCCGCGCTCTGCACCTCGCTCAATGAACAGGTAGTCCACGGCATGCCTAACGACAAGACGATCCTCAAGGAAGGCGATATCTTGTCGATCGACTGTGGAGTCATTATCGATGGTTTTTACTCTGACGCTGCCGTGACCTACGCGATCGGAACTCCCACACCGACGGTTAGACGGCTCCTAGAGGTCACCCAGCATTCCCTTGAAGCGGCGATAGAGCAGGCTCATGTGGGCAGGCGTCTCTTCGATATCTCCGCCGCCATACAGGAAATTTGCGAGGCGGAGGGTTTCGGTGTCGTCCGCGAATTCGTCGGCCACGGGATCGGCAAGGCAATGCACGAAGACCCCCAAGTCCCTAACTACGGCGTTCGGGGTAAAGGACCCCGGCTCAAAGCCGGAATGGTTCTTGCCATCGAACCCATGATCAATATTGGTAAACCTGAGGTGAAAGTGTTGAAGGATGGCTGGACCGCGGTAACGGTGGACGGCAGTTACAGCGCCCATTTTGAGCATACGGTCGCCATAACCATAGAAGGACCCAAGGTTCTTACCCGTTAGGAAAGTGCTCTCACGTGACAACTTCTCACGTGTAGGCTAGTATAAAGAGTGGTAATACGACGCACCGTAATCATAAGGAGATCCGTTTGTCGAAGGAAGATGCAATTGAAGTGATGGCAGTGGTCGTCGAGACCTTGCCAAATGCCATGTTCAAAGTGGAGCTCGA
>JAYVDT010000431.1:0-11521 GCA_043749265.1 Rhodanobacteraceae bacterium
ACCGACTGAAGCATGGAAAAGACGAAGTTCATCAACAGTCGCGTAGTCAGGTTTTCAACGTCCACCTGCACGCCAATGCTGGAGGCCGCATAGCCAATAATCGTGTTCGCCAATCCGTAGATGCCGATGGGCTGGCCGGTTAACGCGTCCTGGACCAGGCCAATTACCGCTCCGGTGAGCGCGCCGAAGATTGGGTTACGGCGACCTACCGCGAAGAAGACGACCGCGATCAGGGGCAGATTCAGGATGAGCAGGCCCGGAATGATCTTGGGTAGCAACACTTGCAGCAGAATCAATCCCAAAGGCACGAAGATCATGGCGAGGGGGCTGAAGTGATACTCCTCAAGCTCGCGGCGGGATGTGTAGGAGCGGGTCGCCATGGCTAAAGCCTTGGGGCTCCGGAGGTCATTTCGCTTGCGGGAGGAGCGGCCCCCGGCGAGTAGCGGTCAGGCTGGAGCGTGGGTCTGGGTTTGGGTACCAGGTCGGTGCTGTCCGCAGAGGGAGGAACAATTGACGCTGCCGGAGCGTTGGGGTCAGTGGGCCTTACAGGTTGGGGCTCAGCCTTGTCATGCAGGCTGGGAAGCCTGTCCGCACCGAGGTCCGCTGCGTGGGTGGCGACATCCGTGGTGAGTTCCTGCTGGGTCGTCGGGTCAAGGCCAGGGCCGGTACTGGTGACGATGAGAACCTCTTCCAACTGGTTGAGATTCGCTGCCGGCTTGAGCGTAATCAGCATGTAGGGTTGATGCTCCAGGTCAGGGGCGATCGATTCGATGGCGCCCACTGGGAGCCCGCGGGGGAACACCTGGTCGCCGCCAGAGGTCAGCACTGCCTCTCCGGTCTTGATTCGCGAGTCCGCGGTAAGGTTGTTGATGACGATCCGACCCTGCAGCGTTCCATGTAGAACAGCGCGGGTTCGCGTCGTCTGGAGCATAACTCCAGCGCCGGAGGTGGGGTCGCTGACAAGCAGAAGCTGGGCGGTGTCGGGGAAGACATCGCGCAGCTTGCCGACGATGCCGTCCGGAGTGATCACCGGCATGCCGGGGCGCAGACCGTCGCGGGCACCTTTGTCGAGCATCAATAAACGCGACTGATCCGACCCCGAGGTTCCGATGACCTGCGCTACCAGGGTGGTTGACACGTAGTGCTGGCGGAAGTCGAGCAGTGCGCCCAGGCGCTGGCCCTGGAGTGCAGCCTCTGCCAGCGCGGCCCGTTCGACGCGTAGTTTGGCGATTTGCTTTTGCAGTTCGTCGTTCTGCTGCCGCACTTTTCTTAGCGCCACGTAGTTAGCCCAGGTTCCGCGGACAGTGCGGCCACCCCCGGCTGAAATGCGCTCGAAGGGCGTCATTACGGCGCTCGCCCAAAGACGTACGAGCCTGACCCGCTTGCCATCCGGCTGCATAGGGTCTACGGGACGGTCGACCTGGGTTGCAAGCACGATCGTCAGCGCGAGGAGGATCGCGACGAGGACAAGCGGGTTCTTGAATCTGCTGAAGAAAGATTCCATGAGGCTGGGAGCGCTATCCCATTATCAGGCTTTGCAGCACGTTTTCTGGCGGAGCAAAGTTAGTTCTGGAAAAGCAGGGGGGCAAAGTGGACCAGGTTGTCGCGCCAAACCAGCCAGGTGTGCATCCCCGGCGTCTCAATGGGAGTGACTGGGAATCCGTTGGACTTGAGCGCGGCGATAAGGCGACGATTCCCGGTGATGAGGTCATCTTCGGTTCCACACGCGATCCACAAGAGCTTAAGATTCGCTGTACGTGCGCTAATCGCGCTTAGAGCCTTCGTGGTTTGGTCCAAAAAGACAGCGGAACTGAACCCACCGACGTAGGCAAACTCGTTCGCATGGTTTAGCCCAATCGTAAGAGACTCAAGCCCGCCCATGGAAAGTCCGGCAATCGCCCGAGCTTCGCGTTTGGCGGACACTTTGTATTGACGCTCGACCATGGGAACGATCTCGGTGAGCATCGCCTGGCTGAAGAGGCCGGTGTTGTGCTCGACAGCCGGAGCATTTTGCCAGATGCCGAACCCCTGACGGACGAAGCTCATATCGCCATAACCGAGTGGCATGACGACAACCATCGGTTTAGCCTTGCCCGCGGCGATAAGGGAATCGAAAATATCGTTCGCGTGGCCGATGACAGACCACCCGCCGGCGGTATCGGACCAGCCGTGCAGAAGATATAAAACGGGATATTTCGTCTTGCCGCGCGGATCGTAACCTGGAGGGGTGTAAACGTAATATTCGCTCTGGTTGCGATCGAGACCCTGAACGATCGTGGTGGTGAAGGAATGGTGATGAAGCGTGCCGTGAGGAACGTCAGTAACTTCCCAGGCCTGCGGAGTGTCTCCGGGAACAAGAAATCCGTTACCGGCCGAGGTCAGGCTGGTCTTGATGGTGTTGTTATGGGGATCGAGTGCGGTCTGGCCATCGACGGTGAAGTGATAGCTGTAGTTCTCAGGAGCCAGGACTGGCGTCGTCACCGTCCAGACTCCGGTTTCGCTTTTTACCAGGACAAACGGAGCCTTGGTGCCTTCCAGCGAGAGTGAAACATTGCCGGCACCGGGGGCCTCGAGGCGGAACGTAATCGTGTGGTCAGGGTTCACCTGGGGCTCGGGTGCCTGTTGTGCGAAAGCAGGAATGGCAACGAGACCAACAGCCAGCAGAAGCAAACGACGCATGAAAGATCCTCGGGTAAGTCTGGCGGCTAGTCGATTGAGATTTTGCGCAGAAGCTTGAAGTTCGAGAGCATCTGGCCGGTCCCGAGCACTACGGAAGCGAGCGGGTCGTCCGCAACCGAGACGGGCAGACCCGTTTCTTCACGGATGCGACGATCAAGATTCTTGATGAGTGCGCCGCCGCCGGTCAGAACGATGCCGCGATCGGAGATATCGGCCGAAAGCTCTGGCGGAGTACGCTCCAGTGCGACGCGGATCCCATTGATAATCGTAGCGATGCACTCCGAAAGCGCCTCGCGGATCTCGGAATCGTCTATTGAAATCGTTTTAGGCACGCCTTCAATCAGATTACGGCCGGTGATCGTTTTGGTCAGACCTTTATCCAACGGGAAAGCTGAGCCAAGCTCCATCTTGATCTGCTCGGCGGTACGCTCGCCGATGAGCAAGTTGTATTTGCGCTTGATGTAGGTAATGATCGCCTCGTCCATCTGGTTTCCGGCCATCCGGACGGAGCGAGAGTAGACGATGCCGGCGAGGGAGATCACGGCGATATCGGTCGTGCCGCCGCCGATGTCGACGACCATGTTGCCGCCCGGTTCCGTGATCGGGAGACCGGCGCCGATGGCCGCGACCATGGCCTGCTCGACAAGGTGGACCTCAGAAGCCTTGGCCCGGTAGGCGGAGTCCATAACAGCGCGTTTTTCCACCTGCGTAATCTCGCTGGGGACGCCGATCACGATGCGTGGATGCACCATCATCTTGCGGTTATGTGCCTTCTGAATGAAGTAATTCAGCATCTTTTCCGTTTGCTTGAAGTCGGCGATCACCCCGTCCTTCATGGGTTTGATGGCGACAATGTTTCCGGGAGTCCGTCCCAGCATCTCCTTGGCTTCTTTGCCTACCGCTTCCACCTCACCGGTTACCTGGTTCACGGCAATAATGGAGGGCTCGTTGACGATGATGCCCTTTCCATGAGCGAAGACCAGCGTATTGGCCGTTCCCAGGTCAATGGCGAGATCTGACGAGAAGAGGCTAAACAGGGAGCGCATGTTGTGCACGCGCGAATAACGCATCTGGAAGTTGTTTGAAGACATTCGGTTGATATCGTTCCTGACTTCGCGTCGGCGAACTAAAATTCTATTTCATTGTACGGCTTGGAATCAAAGGCCGTGAATCCTGCGAAGTCTGGATGGTCGGTCGGTTCGAAGGCAGGCCTTGTGGGGTAGAGATATGGGACACTTTGAGCACAGCCCTCCCTGGAGGCTTCTCTCTTGCTCTATAAAGTTTGACTTCAAAGCATGGTTACATGAAAATCTACGTGGATTTGCCCGACGAGCCGGTGGCGGTCTGGTGTCCGGTTGAGGCCATCCACATCCAAGGCGATGTCCATCAGATTGCTGAGGTGAACAGAGATCGTGAAGATACGAGGCGGCTTTTTGCCACGGGAGCGAGGGATAATTTGCTTGCCAACCTTTGCCAGAGATGATCCCCACGAGACGATACTTGTTGCTTACGAGGAGATTTCAAACTCACCCACTACCGAAGTCTGGGCGAAAACGCGGCGGGTTCGGTAGGATGGAAGGGTTATTGACGGGAGAAGGATTTCAATGATTATCGGTGTACCCAAGGAAGTTAAGGATCACGAAAGTCGCGTAGGCGTTACCCCAGCCGGCGTAAAGGCGCTGGTTGAAGCCGGTCACAAGGTTCTGGTCGAGATGAACGCCGGGGCGCTTTCTGCCTTCGTGGACGATGAATACCAGGCTGCAGGAGCCGAAATTGTTGGCTCGGCACATGATGTCTGGCGGCTTGCCGACATGGTCGTCAAGGTCAAAGAGCCCGTCGAGAAAGAATACAAACACTTCCGCGAGGGTCTGGTGCTGTTTACCTACCTGCACCTGGCACCGTTGACCGAGTTGACTAACGCGCTGCTCGAAAAAAAAGTCACCGGCATTGCGTATGAGACGGTTCGTGATCGCGCAGGCTCCCTGCCGCTGCTTACCCCCATGAGCGAGGTTGCAGGCCGTATGAGCGTGCAAGTGGGCGCGACGTATCTGGAGAAGGAGCACGGCGGCCGTGGCGTTCTGCTGGGCGGGGTCCCGGGCACGCCTCCGGGCAATGTGTGCATTATCGGCGGCGGGATCGTCGGCACCAACGCGGCGAAGATCGCCCTGGGCATGGGCGCGCACGTCACGATTGTTGACCTGAACCTGAACCGTTTGCGCGAACTGGACGATATCTTCGGCGGGCGTCTGCACACGCTGATGTCCAACAGCTACAACGTCGAGCGCGCAGTATGTGCGGCGGATCTCGTTATCGGTGGCGTGCTGATTCCGGGCGCCGCGGCTCCCAAGATCGTTACCAAGGCGATGGTAAGCAAGATGAAGAAGGGTGCCGTCATCGTCGACGTAGCGATCGACCAGGGTGGATGCATCGAAACTGCCCGTCCAACGACTCATACGGATCCGAGCTTTGTGGTCGATGGCGTGGTTCATTATTGCGTCACGAACATGCCGGCAGCGGTTCCCTACACCAGCACCCTGGCGCTGACCAACGCGACGTTCCCTTATGTGATGAAGCTTGCGAAGATGGGCGCGCAGGCGGCAATCAAGGAAGACAAGGGCATCGCGGAGGGCGTCAACACGTACAACGGCGTCCTGACTTACGGCGCAGTTGCATCCGCCCAGCAGCGCGATTGGAAGCCGGTTTCGGAACTGGTTTAGTTAGCTTGGCTGGACTGCTTGTCACCTGGGTTGGGAGTCGGGTCTGTTCACCGGCTTCCAGCTTTATATGCAGCATCTGCGAGGTAATCCTTGACCACGAGCGCACATCGGCGGAAGGTGCTGATCACTGCGCTGGGATCGGGCCTGCTCGTCCTGTCCCTTGTTTACGCCGCGCTCAACGCGTTCAAGATCGAGTTCCTGAACCCCGCAACAACGGCACAGATCGTCATTTATACGGCGCTTTCTGCGGTGGCGTTCCTCGTCTTCGTCGGCGTCTTGCTGATGCTTGCGCGCAACGTATTGAAGCTTTACGCGGATCAGAAAAGCCGCGTGATGGGAAGCCGTTTGCGCACGCGCATGCTCCTGGGCGCGGTGCTGGTCTCGCTGATCCCGATAGTGTTCATGTCCATCTTCAGCTATGGCCTGATGAATCGCGCGGTGGACCGCTGGTTCTCGCAGCCTGTGACGCAGATGCGCGACGCCTCCAACCGCATGGCGCTTGAGCTTTCGCGGTACACCACGGCCAATGCACGCGTAGAAGCAGAGTCCATTGCGACCGAAATTCCATCGCTCGCGCTCACCAAGGATGCGAGCAAGGCCCTCGTCAATCGGGCAGCGGTGCAACGTGTGTTGCGCCAGCATGAGATAACGCTGCAGGGTGGCTTTGCCGTCATCTTTCGCGATGGACGTGCCGTGGCGGCTTTCAATCTTCCGAAGCAGCCAGGCGAACGCAGCGTGAAGCCGGGGGTGACTGCACAGGCATCGTCCAACGCCGACGATGAGGCGGATATTGCCAATGCGGAGAAGGGACCGGAATCGGACGCATTCCTTAATCCTACGAATCCTCGTCAAGCCGCGTTGCTGGCCGCTGCACAGCGCGGTGACAACCCAATCTTTACGTTGGCCGATGCGGACTATGCCCTGAGCAATGCGACCGTGCTCAAGAAGGACGGGCCGGTCAACAATGTAGTGGTTGGTCTGCCATTGCCGCGCGGCATGTCAGAGACCATGTTTGGTCTACGCAAGGCCGCGGACGACTACTGGACACTCTTTCGCGCACGTCGATCCATCCGCAATACCTACATGATCCTGTTGCTGATGATGACGTCGCTGGCCCTGTTTGCATCATGCTGGCTAGCGCTCTACCTCTCAAAGCAAGTCACGAAACCCGTGGAGGCTCTGGCTGATGCGATGGCCTCCATTGCAGCGGGAGATTACGCGCATCGTGTGCAGGAGAGCGCAACCGAAGAGCTTGGGGACCTCGTCCGCAGCTTCAACCACATGGCACAAGACCTTGACGGTAGCCGCGCCCAGGTGGAGGCATCAACAGGTTTGCTGAGTGCCGCAAACGCTGCACTGGAGGCGCGTCGAAGCGAACTCGAGACCATGCTCGAAACGATCCCGAACGGTGTCGCCACCGTCGACGCAGAGGGTCGCATCGTACTCACAAATCGGGCGCTGACAGAGATGCTTGATCCAGGTGGGCGGCAGCCATTCATCGGGCACGCCATGAAAGAGGTCTTTCCAGCAGAGATGATGGAGGCCTTCGAACGGCTGATGGGGCGCAGTCATCGTATGGGCTCCGCCTCCGCCGAGATGGAGATGAAGTCCGCGAGCGGCCCGCTTAATTTGCTCATCACCGTGGCATTGCTGGAGACGAGCGGAGACCGCACTGGCGGCTCCCGCGAGCACCTTGGATACGTGCTCGTAATGGAAAACGCGACGGAACTCCTCCGCGCTCAAAAGCAGAGCGCGTGGAAAGAAGTGGCACGGCGCGTTGCACACGAGATCAAAAATCCGCTTACACCAATCTCGCTCTCTGCGGAACAGATCGGTCGTCACATCGATCGCCTGGAAGACACGCTCACCGCGGCTGAAATGATGAGCCCGTCGGTCGGGGTCATTCGCCGGTGCAGCGAGGTCATCTCAGCGTCTGTCGAGAGTATGCGCGGCCTGGTCGATCAATTTGCGGCGCTTGCCCAGTTCCCTACCGCACAGCCACGGCCTGCGGATCTGAACACGATCATCGAAAACTCGCTTGCGATCTTCGCCGGTCGCACACAGAAGATACGTATCGTGCGCAAGTTGGCCCTGAACCTTCCACTCGTTCTAGCCGACCCCGAAGCGATGAAGCGTGCGCTTGGCAACGTCATCGACAATGCTGTCGAAGCGATGGGCCAAAGCCTGTTGCGTGAGTTGCGAATCTCTACGACGCTACTCGAAAATGGAATAGTCGAATTAACTGTTTCGGACACTGGCACAGGTCTTACCGACGAGATGCGCGAGCGTCTTTTTCTTCCTTACTTTTCCACCAAACAGCGTGGCACAGGCCTTGGCCTCGCGATCGCCGCGAAGATTATTCAGGAACACGGGGGCACGATTCGTGCAGAGAAGAATGAGCCCGTTGGCGCGAAATTTATCATTGAGCTAAGCGTGGCAAGCATGGCAGATAGCGACAGCAATTCAGATAGCGACAGCAATTCAGATAGCAATAGCGCTTCAGACACGCACTCAATCACCAGCGGAGTACAAGCTTGAACCACGTTCTCATCGTCGACGACGAAGCGGAGATTCGCGAATCGCTTCAAAACATTCTGCAGGAGGAGGGCTACCTTGTCACCACGGCTGCAACGGCTGGTGAGGGGCTCGACCTGCTGCGCGATGCCGCCTATGATGTTGTGCTGCTCGACATCTGGCTACCCGACCGCGACGGACTTGACACTCTCTCGGAGATTCGCCAGATGGATGCTGCTTCGGTGCCGGAAGTCGTCATCATCAGCGGTCACGGGACGATCGAAGCCGCCGTGCGCGCGACCAAGCTTGGCGCCTACGACTTCCTCGAAAAGCCTCTTTCCCTTGCGCGAACCCTGATTGTTTTGAAGAACGCGATGCTCAGTCGCCAGATGCGCGAGGACAATGCCGAGTTCCAACGGCAGCTATCGACCCGGGGCACCGTTACTGGAAATTCCGTACCCATGAAGGCGCTACGTCAGCAGATCAAGCTGATGGCACCCACCAACGGGCGGGTCCTCATCTACGGCGAAAGCGGTACCGGCAAAGAGCTTATCGGACGCGCCATGCATGCGGAGTCGTTGCGCAAAGACCGCGTCTTCGTTGAATTGAACTGTGCCGCCATTCCGGAAGACTACATTGAGACGGAACTCTTCGGTTATCGCCATGGAGCGGCGCCCGGCGGTGGCGGCCCCGGTGTTCCGAATGAAAAACGTGGAACATTTGAACGCGCAGATGGCGGCACACTCTTCCTGGATGAGGTGGGCGACATGAGCCTGAAAACCCAGGCCAAAGTTCTGCGTGCCCTCGACGAACAGCGCTTTCTTCCAGTGGGTGCGTCGCATGCTGTCCACGTGGACGTCCGCGTGATCGCAGCGACCAACAAGGACCTTGAAGAAGAGATCGCCCACGGCAACTTCCGCGAAGATCTCTTTTATCGTCTCAACGTAATTCCTTTTTTCGTCCCACCGCTCCGCGAGCGCAAAGAAGATCTGCCTCTGTTGTTGAAAGAGTTCCTCGCGGAATTTGGCGCGCAATACGGCCGGCCACGCGCAGAAATCACGGACGACGCGCTCGCAGCACTGAAGCAATATCACTGGCCGGGCAACGTACGCGAGCTGCGAAACCTTGTTGAACGGGTGCTGATTTTGAATCCCAAGGTCCAACGCATCGAGCGCAAACACCTGCCCATGCTGGTGTATCGCGATGCCCGCGAAGGCACGAAATCTGCAATACGGGGTGAAGAGTTTGCCACGTTGCTCGAAGCCCGCGAGGCCTACGAGCGCGACTACATCCTCAAGAAAATTGACGAGTGCCACGGCAATATGAGCCGCGCTGCGGAAGGTCTAGGGCTTGAACGCAGCCATCTGTATCGCAAGATGAAGGCGCTTGGAGTAAGCGTCAAAGAGTAGGTAGACGGTTGATATAAACTCGGGATTCAAAACGAACCAAGGATGTCATCCATGCTGAAGGTCTGCCTCTCCGCAATGCTCTGCGTCTCAGCCCTTCCACTTATCGCGCAGGACGCCCAGCTTTCCTCGCTGCTAGAAACATACAAGCAGCTCCACGCGCATCCGGAGCTTTCGCACTTTGAGGTCAACACCTCTGCCATGCTCGCCAGCGAGCTGCGCAAGGCTGGCTACACGGTAACGGATCACGTTGGCGTCTACCCGGATGGCTCAAAGGCCTTTGGGGTGGTGGGCATCCTGAAGAGCGGCGCGGGTCCGACGTTGCTGGTGCGCGGCGATATGGATGCGCTTCCGATCGTCGAAGAGACCGGCGTTGCTTACGCCAGCCACGTCACAACCAAGAACAAGTCGGGGCAGGACGTGGGCGTGATGCATGCCTGCGGACATGACGTGCACACGACTGTGCTGCTCGGTACAGCGCGTGCGATGGCTGCGAGCAAATCGAAATGGCACGGAACGTTGATGATCATTGGACAACCGTCTGAGGAGACGATTGACGGGGCCAAGGCAATGCTCGCAGACCATCTTTACGAGCGCTTCGGGCGGCCGGACATGATCATCGGTCTGCACGACACAAGCGGGCGCGCTGCGGGTACGGTCGAGCTCACCTCCGGGCCCTCGATGGCGAGTTCCACCTCTGTCGACGTGACGATTCACGGCATCGGCGGACATGGCGCGTATCCACAGGGGGGGCGCGATCCCATCCTGCTTGCGGCCGAATACATCATGGATATCCAGACGATCGTAAGCCGCGAAAACGACCCGCAGGCACCGGCCGTTGTGACGGTGGGCCACATCGAGGGCGGTACCAAGCGCAATATTATTCCCAACGAAGTGAAGCTGGAGCTGACCACGCGAGCATTCTCTGAACAGTCGCGGCAAGTGATTCTGGACGGGTTACGCCAGATTGCTTTGGGTGTGGGCACAACTGCCGGTCTTACTGGCGACAAACTTCCTACAGTCACGGTATTGGGAGATGAATCGACACCAGTACTCTTCAACGATCCCCAGCTCACGGCTCGCGTGAAGGGGACGCTCGCGAGGACTCTCGGTGCTGCGAATGTCTTCGACGCTCCACCGGTGATGGGATCAGAGGATGTCGGTGTCTTCTCACTCGGTGAGAAGATTCCCACGTGCTACTTTCGCCTGGGTGCGGCTTATCCGGACCGCTTCGCCGCTGCCAAAATGGCCGGCAAAGAGCTCCCCGGGCCGCACACCAGCAAGTTTGAACCGGCCCCCGTGCCGACAATTGAAACCGGCGTCAAAGCCTTGACTGCCGTAGCGACAGACCTGCTTCGGTAGCGCCCTACTCCTTCGGCTCTTCCCCGGCCTGCTTCTCGGCGAGATGCTCCATCTGGCGGCGCCAGTCCAGGTCTTCAATGAACCCTGGCTTTGAGCGCCACTCTTCCTGCACCTTGACGAACAGCTCCAGGAAGACGCGCGTGCCAATCAGCGACTCGATGTCCTTGCGCGCCGCTGAGCCGATCTCTTTGAGCATCGAGCCCTGCTTGCCGATCAGGATCGCTTTCTGGCCCGTGCGCTCGCAGAAGATTGCGGCGGAGATTTTGGTCAGGGGAAGCCGGCCATCCTTCAGCTTCTTCATGCTGACCGGCTCTTCGTATTTTTCGATCACGACGGCGGTGGAGTACGGCACCTCTTCGCCAGTCAGGAGCAGGATCTTTTCGCGGATCAGCTCTGCCACCAGAAAACGCTCAGGCTGGTCCGTAAGTTGGTTCTTGGGGAAGTAACGCTGGCCCTCAGGCAAGTGCTCGACGACCTTGTCCAGCAGCAGGTCCAGGTTGATCTTCTTGCGCGCGGAAATGGGTATGATCTCGGCAAAGTTGTGCAGCGCCGACCAGTGTGCGATCAGCGGCATAATCTCCGCAGGCGAGATCGTATCGATCTTATTGAGCAGCAAAATCACCGGGCAATCCAGCTTCTTCACAAGTTGCAGCGAGAACTCGTCTTCGGCGGCAGAGAGCGTCATGCGGCCGGTGATCTTCTGGGTATCGCCTTCTTTTTTGGGCAGCTTATGGGTCACGTCGACGATGAAGAGAACGGCGTTACGCGACTCCAGCGCGTCATGCACCTCCTGCATCATGCGCTTGTCGAGCTGCGTATCCGGCTTGTGAATCCCGGGCGTAT